>NZ_JAYGIN010000028.1:0-94577 GCF_034931005.1 Arcicella sp. LKC2W | reverse complement strand
AACTGCTAACTGCTAACTGCTAACTGCTAACTGCTAACTGCTAACTGCTAACTGCTAACTGCTAACTGCTAACTGCTAACTGCTAACTGCTAACTGCTAACTGCTAACTGCTAACTGCTTAAACATCACAAATCAAAACACCTTGTTTCAACGAAGCAATTTTATCGGTTCTTGCAGGAACAAACTCTTGTCCAACAAAACCTTTATAACCTGTATCAACAATGGCTTTCATGATGGCAGGGTAATTTAATTCTTGAGTATCATCAATTTCATTACGTCCTGGAACACCTCCTGTATGATAATGAGAAATATATTGGTTATACTTTTTGATTGTTGCAATTACGTCACCTTCCATAATTTGCATGTGGTAAATGTCATAAAGCAATTTGAATTTATCAGAACCAACCATTTCACAAAGAGCTGCACCCCAATCAGTATGGTCACATTGATAATCTTTGTGATTAACCTTTGAATTCAACAACTCCATCGTAATCGTAACATCGTGTTTTTCAGCCGTTTTCATGATTCTTTGAAGCCCTTTTTTACAGTTAATCAAACCGTCTTCATCGCTCAAACCGTTACGATTTCCAGAAAATGTAATCAAGTTTTTGATACCCGCTTTGGCTGCTTTCGGAATTAAATCTTCGTATAAAGCCACTAAGCCATCATGGTTTTTTACATTGTTGAAACAAGACGTTAAACCCATTCCGTTTCCCCATTTGTTTTCTTCAGGCCAACCAATAGCGGCAGTAAGGTCATATTTTTTAAGTATTTCCCATTCTGACGGCCCAGTCAATTCAAGAGATTGCATCCCAATTTCTTTGGCAGATTTACATAAATCCTCGAAGGGAATTGTGTTATAACACCAACGGCAAGCCGAGTGATTAATCCTACCTTTGAGACCTGCCCCCATTTGGGTATCGGCGGCTTCGATACGGTTACTGAGTGAACTTGTTAGCATAGCTGCACTTGCTAAACCGACGCTCTGAAGAGCAGTACGGCGTGAGATTGATTTTTCCATTGTTATTTATTCCTAAGTCTGAGTAAGAGAGGCTTTTGTCTTTGAATTATACTCAAAAATCAACGGAATTTACAATAAGTTTTTGGAAAAACTATCTTTTTCAATCGCTAATTATTGATTCCAAGTCTTCATGACATTCAATGTCTCATAAGCAGCTTTTTGATTATACTCAAAAGCCAAACTTTTATGATTTACCAAGTCCACAATAGTACCAACTAAACAAAATCCACCCGTAAAGAAATACAAAATTCCCATTCCGATTTGGTCAGTTAGAAACCGTTGAATCCCCGCAAAACCAAAGAAACCAATAATGGTCGTTACAAGAATTAAAGTAGTATCACGGCGTTTATTTTGGTACATCATTACGAAGTTACGCTGTTGGTCTTCGTTCATGTCTTTGATTAAGTTTTGAATAAACATCGCTTCCTCAGCTTCAAGATTAGAAAGCATCATTAAAATGTTAGTGTTCATGATTGTTAAATGTCAAGTTTTGAGATAAAATATTTTATAAGCTAAATTTTGTATTTCTGATTAATCGAAAAATTCTCAAGATGATGACCACCAAAGCAAAAAATCCGAGTGGGTGGTGATGGAATGATTCTTTAATCTCTCCATGAAAAAGGCACGAAATCGAATGTCCTAATCCACAACCAGGGCAAAATGAAAACCCTAAGTTTTTAATGGGACATAAAGTAAAATGATTTTCAGAAGGATTCATAAAGGCCAACCAAGTTAGTCCGCCAACCCAAAAAAGGAGTTCTATGTTTATCTTCCGTAATATCATGAGTCAAAAGTGTACTAATTTTAGAAATCTTGGGTGTTTTTCTACATGAAGTAGCATTTTTGAAGTATGACCAAGACATTTTATCGGATGAAATTCAAAATTTATCTCCCAAATGAACTAAAATCAGTTTTGTGTACGTTAAAAATGTATCTTTGCAATATAATGAAAATATTTTTAACTCGCATATTTTGCCTTTTCATGGCTTTTCAAGTGCTATTTGCCAGCACTGGATTTGCAATGTACGAGCATTTTTGTAAAATTAAAGGAGCAAAAATCTATTCATTATCTATCCCTAAGAAAACTTGTTGCTCTTTCAAAAAAAGTAATAAAGAATATTCAAAAAAAACGATTCTAAAAAGGGGGAAATGTTGTTCTGATAAAGTATCACATTATAAAATCAGTCCGAATGCTTCGCAAAGTATAAAGGTGAAATGTAATTTTGAATTACAACCTTATTTACCAACATCTTCTTTTGTTTATGCTTTTGAGCGTATAAAAGAAGCTATTTCGTTTAATACGCTTCACTATTCAAATTCAGCCCCTCCACTTACTGGTCGAGATATTCTCGTGCGTATTCAGTCTTTCTTAATTTGATTTTCTCTCCATTATTTTTAATAAAGTGAGAACTGATAGGGCTTGTCGCTATCTAAAAATTAAATTCATGAACACAAGAATATTGTATAATATACTGTTTTTCAGTTTGTTGTTGATTTCGTCAAAGGTGTTTTCTCAAACGGAAAGTGTTAGAGGAATCGTCATTGATAAAAAATCAGATGGGAAAACAGAACCAATCATCGGAGCAAATCTACGCTGGGAAAATGCTAAAAATGGCACTTCAACCGATGCAAAAGGAGAATTTACGCTTCTTAAATCTCCGCAAAATCATCAATTAATCGTTAGTTCAGTAGGTTACAAAACGGATACCTTAATGGTTCATTCTTTAGATTTTGTAACGATTTATTTGACTACGCAAAATTCAGATTTACAGGAGGTTGTCGTAAAAAGTGAAGCTACAACTGTGGACAGAATGAATCCAATCCATACCGAAATTATCACGACAAAAGCACTTGCCAAAGCCGCTTGCTGTAATCTTTCGGAAAGTTTTGAGACGAATGCTTCGGTTTCGGTGAGTTATTCGGATGCGATTACGGGTTCAAAACAAATTCAATTATTGGGTCTTTCTGGAAATTATATTCAAACGAACGTAGAAAATATCCCTGCTATTAGAGGTTTAAATACCGCTTTTGGGCTCAATTATATTCCTGGTACTTGGTTGGCTTCCATTGATGTGGCAAAAGGTGCGGGTTCGGTAGTAAATGGCTACGAATCTATGACAGGAGCTTTAAATATAGAATTAGCAAAGCCTGATATGGCAGAAAAATTATATCTGAATGCCTATGGAAGTAGTCAAGGTAGGGGAGAAATTAATTTGAATTTAGCCAATAAAATCAATAAAAAATGGTCGGTTGGTTTGCTCACACACGCCAGCACTTTGCAAACGAAATTAGACCAAAATAGCGATGGTTTTTTAGATTTACCACTTTATACGCAGTTTAATGGAATTAATCGTTGGAAGTACCAATCGGATAAAATGATGGCTTCTTTTGGTGTAAAAGCACTTTATGAAGATAGAACGGGCGGACAAGTCAATTTTAATCCTGATACAGATAGAAATTCTGGCAAGTTTTATGGTTTTGGTAGCAAAACCCAACGTTATGAGTTTTTTAGTAAAACCGCAAAACTTTATCAGTCGAAACCGTATCAAGGTTTAGGTTTGATTATCAATGGTTTAGTCCATGATAATGTTTCGTATTTTGGCTTTAAAAATTACACAGGAACGCAAAAAAGTATTTATACCAATTTGATTTATCAGAATATTATTGACAATACGAATCATCAATACAAAGCGGGTTTAAGTTATTTGTTGGACGATTACAATGAAAAATATATTGATTCAACTTTCAAAAGAACAGAGTCAGTTCCTGGGGCATTTTTGGAATATACAGAGACAATTCCAGACAAATTGACGGTTGTCATTGGTGGTAGAGTAGATTTTCATAATCTTTACGGTACACGCTTTACACCAAGATTTCATTTGAAATATGATGTTTCGCCCAATTCAGCTTTGCGTTTGAGTGCAGGCAAAGGTTGGAGAATGCCAAATGCCATTTCGGAGAATTTTGGAATGTTAGTTAATTCTCGACAATTGTCTGTCAATGAGGTAATTAGACCTGAAGAGTCTTGGAATTTTGGTATTAGTTTAAGTAATGATTTTTACCTTTTTGGACAAAAAGGAACGCTGATTTTAGATGCGTATCGAACCGATTTTCAGAATCAACTCATTGTTGACATGGAAAATGCCGATTATGTAAAACTGTATAATCTGAAAGGTCGCTCATTTTCTAATAGTTTTCAGGCAGAAATAAATTATACTCCAATGAAAAGAATGGACGTGAAATTAGCCTACCGTGTTTTTGATGTTCAAAATGACGTAGTTACGCCTTCGGGAGAATTGACTTTGTTGCCCAAACAGTTTGTAAATCGTGATAGATTTTTATTGAATTTGGGATACGCTACAAAGTACGATAAATGGAAATTTGACATCACTTGGCAATGGAATGGAAAGCGAAGAATTCCTGATTTTGCAGAAGGACACGTGCATTCTGTCACTTCTCCGACGGTATTTGCTCCTGCCTTTTCAAATATAAATGCCCAAATAACGAAGGCTTTTTATAAATGGGAAATGTACGTAGGAGGGGAGAATTTGAATAATTTCACCCAAAAAGACCCAATATTATCTGCAAAAGACCCTTTCAGTAAAAACTTTGATGCCTCAATGGTTTGGGGACCCGTCATTGGAAGAATGGTTTACGTAGGAATGAGGTATAAAATTAAATAAAAGTAGTGGCGTATCGCATACGCCAATTATGGATAAAAATGGCGTATGCGATACGCCACTACAAAAAATGACACAACAATTCAATATATCAGGCATGACTTGCGAAGCCTGTGAGTATAAAATACAACACGTTTTTTCTCAAATTCCAAGTGTAAAGTCAGTCGTTGCAAAATTTTCGGATAATTCAGTTGTAATTGAAACAGAAGAAAAACTATCTAACGACAAAATTATAGAAACCTTAAAACCACATACCAAATATGCTTTTGTTACGAATCCAATTGTAAATGAGGTAATAACAGAAAACAAATCATGGACAAGCCAATATTATCCACTTTTGTTGATTACAGGTATGATTTCATTGGTGAGTTTTTTGACATCTTTTCATGCAGGAATTTACGCAATGGAGCATTTTCAGCTAAAAATGTTTCTGCATAATTTTATGACAGGTTTCTTTTTAGTCTTTTCATTTTTTAAATTATTAGATGTAAAAGCCTTCGCCGAAAGCTTCCAAATGTATGATTTATTAGCGGCAAAAGTCCCTTTTTACGGTAAAGTTTATCCTTTCATCGAATTGGCATTAGGCTTGCTCTGTTTAGTTCACTTCCAACCGCAATTAGTTTATTGGGCGGATATTATCATTATGGCATTCGGAGCGTTGGGAGTAATTCAGAGTGTGGTGGATAAGCGTAAAATTCGTTGTGCGTGTTTGGGAACGGTCTTTAATTTACCAATGAGTACAGTCACGATTATTGAAAACTCATTGATGGTTTTAATAGGGATTATCTTGTTGAATTTGTGAAAGTAGGACAGGTTTCCAACCTGTCTAAATCACCATTTTGAAACAGATTGGAAACCTGTTTTACTTATTTATTACTCTGAGACAGGTTGGAAACTTGTCCTACTTGTTTATTACTCTGAGACAGGTTGAAAACCTGTCCTACTTATTATCAATTACTTAAAAATAAATTATCATGAAAAAGAACCTCATTTTATTCGTTATGTTATTCGTGTCAGCTATTACGTTTGCTGATAAACCAAAGTCTGAAACAGTAAAAATCAAAACATCTGCTATTTGTGAGCAATGTAAAGAAACCATTGAGAAAAAATTAGCATTTACGAAGGGCGTAATGGAGTCGAGTGTAGATTTGGACAGTAAAGATAAAGTCACTACGGTAATTTTTAATCCAAAGAAGACATCAGTAGAAAAAATCAAAAAAGCAATTTCAGCAGTTGGTTATGATGCTGATGAATTAGTAGCTGACCCAGTTGGCTATGAAAAATTACCAGGTTGTTGCAAGAAAGGAGGAATGAGAGAGTAATGGGGGATGAGTTAGGAGTAATGGGGATAGAAGTAATGATTTACTCTTTCCCCATTATTCTTTACTCTTTTCTCCTTCTAAGCTAACATTCCCAATAAAGAAGAAAGTTTGTCTTTTAAATCTTTTCTATCAACGATAAAATCTAAGAAACCGTGTTCTAATACGAATTCGGCACTTTGGAAGCCTTTTGGAAGGTCTTTACCAATTGTTTCACGGATGACACGTGGGCCTGCAAAACCGATTAATGCACCAGGTTCAGAAATGTTAAAATCGCCTAACATGGCATAAGAAGCCGTTACACCACCCGTTGTAGGGTCAGTCAAAAGAGAAATATAAGGAATTCCTGCTTCTGCTAATAACGCTAATTTTGCTGAAGTTTTTGCCATTTGCATTAATGAAAAACCTGCTTCCATCATTCTGGCTCCACCCGACTTTGAAATCATCAAAAATGGGATTTTGTGTTCCAAAGCATAATCAATTCCTCTTGCGATTTTCTCACCCACTACTGAACCCATCGAACCACCGATGAAAGAAAAGTCCATAGCAGAAATCACAATGTCAGCATCATTCATTTTTCCGTGTGCTGTTCTTACGGCATCTTTCAAGCCTGTTTTCTTTTCAGTAGCCCTGATTCTATCTGGATATTTTTTGGTATCCACAAAGTTCAAAGGGTCGCCTGATGATAACATGGCATCAAGTTCAGTATATTTTGTTTGGTCAAAAAGTAGCTCAAAATACTCTTGAGAGCCTATTTTTTCGTGGTAATTGCAATTTGAACAAGTGTAAGCCAATAAACGATGTTCACGAGTGTGCATCGCTTTTTTGCACGAAGGACATTGATACCAAAGTCCGTCTGGAGCTTCACGTTTTGATTCTGTTGGGGTTAGGATACCCTTATCTTTTCTGGTAAACCAAGACATATTTTTAGTAGTTTGGGTGTTTGTTATTTTCAATGATTTTTGAAAATAACAGGTAACAAATAACGGACTGCAAAGATAAGCTAAAAAAGAAAAGGGAAAGAGTTGAAATTAGAATATTTATCATTCTACAATTTCAACTCTTTCCCTTTTTACTTAAAAATATGCTTATTTTACATAAACCGCTTTCCGCACAATGGTTTCATCGCCTGCTTGCATACGGATAAGATAAGTACCACCCACAAAACGAGAAAGGTCAACTACTTGGTTTAATTCTCTTCTTACTCCTTGAAACTCCATTGTTGAAATTTCATTTCCAGATAAAGTTCCTACCGAAAGCGTTACATTTCCTACTGTTTTTTCAAATTTTGCTGTTAACAAAAATTGTCCCGTTGTACTTGGATTAGGCGTTAATTTAAAATCGACCGCTTCAACAGTTGGCTCATTTGCCAACGGTTTTGCTACGACGGTAGGTCTTGGGTTATTTCCTTGAATATTTAAGTTATCAATTGTCCAGCCCCAACCATATCCACCTACGTCAGCTAACATTCTGAAACGGATTAAGATTTGGTCACCACCTTTAAAATCACCAGATTTCAGCATATCAATTACACGAGGTTTGTACATACTGGCATCGGCAACTGCCAAAGAGTTTCCATTAGCATCAATATTGCTATCCCAAGCCTTTCTCCAAACTGTTTGAGCATTGCAGTCCCAACCATCTTGAAACCATTTCCATGTTTTTCCGCCATCTTTTGAACCTTCCACAATAACAAAATCAAAAAAGTTACGGTTTACGGCTCCGTTACTTTGAAAAGCTAATCCATCTTCACTAGGTTCCACTAAGGCAATTTCGTCGAAATAAATATTAGCGGTATCACTTCTAACAATAATTGGTTTTAATAAACTAACTGTTGAATTTGTATAAAAGTCAGAAGTAGAATTTGGATATAGATTTTCAGAACCATCCGCATAAGGGTGGTCTGTTTGTAAAGCAGTTCCAGCATTACTAAATGTTTTTACGGCAAAGCCTTTTAAGAAGAAATCTTCTTTCGGGGTTGATTCAAAATCAGTTGTGTATTTGCTAACTGCTGCCAATACTTTTTGAACTTGAATATCATAATAACCTGTTTTTGGGAAAATTACCTTGTTTTTTGCTTTCGATTTATCTTGAACAATTACACGGTATGAGATTTTTTCTCCACCTTTCAGTCCTAAAGAAGTAAAGTCAAATGTGCCAGAAAAGCTATTTCCAAAACCACCTGAAATTAATTCAAAAGCATCTCCTCTTGTTAAACCAAATGATGGAATTGTTTTACCATCTACTTGATATTCAACATAGGCAGTATCAATGCCAATATTGTCAAACGCCGACATACTTGGTAAATTGACCTTAGTATCGGTAACAAAGATTGAAGATAGATTATTGATAAATGAAACGTCAGGTTTGGTAGTATCTGCTCCAATCCTGAATTTGTAAGGAGTTTCAAATCTCGCCGTAGAGTTTCCGATTTTGGTAATAATCGTCTCAGGAGCTTGTGCAGGAGTTATTAGTTTTCTACCTGCGTTATCGTCAGCCGTGAAATAATACGAAATCACTTTTTCTTTACCATCGGCAGGAAGTGTGAATGTATAATCATTGGAAGTGCCTTTGCGAGTTAATTTTACTTCAGTGGCAGCCGTTTTTACATCGCCTAAGCTATAAAATAATTTTACACTTTCGGGTTTATATGTGGTATCGCTGAATATTTTTACGTCAAAAATTAACGGTTTGGTTAAGTCTTCTAAATCTGTAAATCTTTTATGACTAATTGAAGAACCAACCCAACCCATTTCTCTGAAAAATGCTAAAACAATGGGGCCGGGGTTATTATTTACTTCACCATTTGCTCCCTGTGGAGTCATAGTGGCGTTGATTGTTCCAGTTTTATACGTTGTTTCATCTAAGTGACTATAACTCGACCCCGCAGAATATGCACCTGGAGCATATAAACGAGCAGGAGTACCATCATTACTTTTCAAAATTTCAGGTGAATTGGCATAAAGATTTCCTCCTGTTAATGCTTTGTATAATTCTACCGATGGATTTTTAAAAACATCAGTATTTAATATTTTTTGATTAGTTAAGTTTTCAACAAAGTGGTCATAAATATAAGGAACACCGCCACTCGTAATGATGCCTTGAGTATCGTCTGCATCATAAGGTCTTAAAGAACCAAAGAATCCTAAACCGTGACCAATTTCATGAAGCACTGTTGATACAAAATCCTGACGATTGGCTGGTGGATTTCCATCAATACCCAAATACCAGTTAAAGTCTGCGTTAAATCGAGCTACAATGTCAGGATTATTACCGTTTAATTCTTGATGAGCCATTTTTTCTGCCATTGAAATTGGGTAGAAAGTAAAGGCTTTGTTGGCTCCTGGGAAATCACGATATAAAGAGTTTGCTGATGCCGAACCTAAGATATTTCTTCCTAAACTTTCCCAACGAGCAGTCAGCCTGATAGGTACGTCAGAAATCAAAATTGCTTGCCATATATCAACGGCTTTTTGGAATGCAGCTTGTGCGTCGGCAGGGAAGTCAACATAGGTAACGATAAATTTAGAACGGTCAGCTTGTGGACGTGCATTTTTATCAAATTTACGGAGATATTCTATCGGAGGTGCTACATAAGTACGAGCATAAGGCTTAGAAAAATCAGGGACAGGACACATAATTTCTACCCCTTTGGCAGAAAAGCTATCCGTTTTTTTTTGTCCGTAGCCAAGCACATAACAAAGCATTAAGATGGCTGAGAGTAAATTTCTTTTCATGATAAGTAGTAAAAGCATTAAGTAATTTATACAATCAAGACAAGTTTCAATAAATGAAGGTTGCCTTGATAATTATATAACGATAAATATAACGATTGGATTTTGATTCTCTGAAAAAATACATAAAAAAACCTTCTCAACAAATTATCGAGAAGGTTTTTAGGGTTGATATTACTGGTAATAAATTAATATCCAGGATTTTGTTGACCTGCAAAAGCGGGGTTTGCCTTCATTTCACGGTCAGGAATTGGTAATAATGCTTGATTACTATTCCAGTTTGTTAATGCTTGTGCGGCTCTTCCTGTACGTACTAAGTCAAAGAAATAGTGACCTTCTAAAGCTAACTCTAAACGTCTTTGTAAGAAAATTTCATCTTTCAATGCCTGTCCAACCAAAGTTGCTGGCGATGCAGTTAAACCTGCACGAGTACGGATTCTGTTCAAAAGTACCAAAGCATCTGCATCTTTATTTTGTTCAGCTAAGGCTTCGGCTTTGTTTAGCAAAACTTCTGCCAAACGGAACATTACAGGGCGGTCAGTACCAGTTGATACTCTAAAGTATTTCAACTGCACATCATAAGAAGTTGTTAATATTCTTCTGTTGTCAACAAGGCTATACAACGCCGTTAAACTTGGAGAAGGACGCATTTCGTTTCTTCCTCCCAATTGAGTAGAGAATAAGAAAAATGCTAATGTATTGCTGTTGGTTGCTTCAAATTGTAGCTCCCAGATACTTTCAGCAGTACCTTGTCCGCCGTTGAATACATCGGTAGTTTTTGGCATTAAACTGTGTCTGTTTGTGGCTACAATTTGGTCAGCTAAAGTGTTTACACTTGCCCAGTCTTTGTTGTAAAGAGCCGCTCTACACTTCATGGCTAATGCTGTATTTTTAGTAATACGAGCAGCATTTGTAACCAACAAATCAGGAGAGGCAGCATCCAAATCATCATTGATTTGCTTATAAACTTCGGCCACTGTATTTCTTGGAACGTTCAAACTTGCATCAGCTTTATCAGTTGGTTGTGTTACGATTGGTACTCCGCCCCACCATCTTACCAAGTTGAAGTAGTGAAATGCTCTTAATGCTCTTGCTTCGGCAATGATTTGCTTTTTTTCAGTTTCTGTAAATCCTGCTTCATTGATAGCAGGTACAAATTTAATCAGAAGGTTGGCTCTTTGGATAGAGTTATAAATCTGAATCCACATGACACTCCCTGCATTATCAGTAGGAAGTACAGAACGGTTTGCAATAGCTGCAAAGTCTGAAAAAGTACCCGAATGACGAAGGTTTCCACCCGCTAAATCAGGAAGGAGCGTATAGCGAGTTCCCATGTAGTTAGCAGATTGTAAACCATTATAAGCACCATTTAAAACGGCTCTTGCTGTTGAGGCATCCGTGATTTTATCTTCAACGGCTGTTTGTGGAGTTTGCTCAAGCACTTGTTCACAAGAAGACACTAAGCCTACTGCCAATAGTGCAAAAAGATATATTTTTATTTTTTTCATGTTGATTCTGAATTTATGTATTATTTATCAGGTACTTAAATTAAGTAAATATTGAAAACGTATTAACGCTAACCTTTGAATATCTGCCTGATTGGCAAATGATTAACATTCAGTCGTTTATCACTTTAATGCTATTACTTAAAACCCAATATTTACACCAAAAATAAAGGTACGTGGTTGAGGGAATGTTAAGAAGTCAGTTCCTGCGGCTGCGTTAGCAGTACTGTTACCGTTTTGCCCTTGCGAGAACGCCGACACTTCTGGATCCATACCTTTATAATTAGTGAACGTTAATAGGTTTTGACCTGTCACGTAAACTCTAATTTTATCTAACTTGATTTTACTTACGATAGTCTTCGGAATGGTATAACCTAACGTTAAGTTCTTCAAACGAGCATAAGAACCGTCCTCAATAAATCTATCTGAGTTTCTACGGTTTTGGTTAGGGTCTCCCCAAACAGCTCTTGGAACATCTGTATTAGTATTTGTTGGAGTCCAACGATTAAGAACAGCTTCTGTTTGACCAAATACTCCGTTCATACCTTCAGAGAATACACGGCTATAATTTAACATTTTGTTACCTCCAACAAATTGGAAGAAAATGTCTAAATCAAATCCTTTGTAAGTTAAGTTGTTACGGAAACCACCAAAGAAAGTTGGTTGTGCTGAACCTAAAATAGCTTGGTCATCAGTAGTAACACGTCCATCCCCGTTGATGTCAACAAATTTAATATCACCAGGTCTTGTCAACGCATTTTGGTAACGAGCAGTTGCTCCAAATTTAGCTCTTGCTGCCTCATCAAGGGCATCAATTTCAGCTTGCGTTTGGAAGATTTTTTCTACTTTAAATGCTCTGAATGAACCCAATGCTTCGCCTTCTGCTAACCAACTTGAGAAACCAAATGGAGTAGCAACACCATTAAAGATTTTTAATACTTTGTTTTGGTTTGCAGCGATGTTAAAATCAGCAGTCCAAGTAAAATCCTGTGTTTTGAAGATGTCAGCACCTAAGCTAAATTCAAAACCTTTGTTTTCCATTTCACCAATGTTTTGGAATACCGAAGTAAAACCAGAAGTCGCAGGAATCGTTGCGGCTAATAATAATTTATCAGTCAATCTATTGTAATATCCTGCTGATACTCTTACACGGTTTTTCAATAAAGCTAAATCAAGTCCAATTTCCGCAGTTTTTGTTTCTTCCCAAGATAAATCAGGGTTAGCCAATTGTGTTGGGTTCAAACCTCCTTGTCCTTGATAAAATGCACCACCACCTAATAAACCACGAGCAGCGAAGTTATTAATTTCTGAGTTACCCGTTACGCCATAACTTGCTCTAAGTTTTAAATCACTTACTACTGGAATACTCTCCATGAATTTCTCTTTGCTTACACGCCAAGAACCTGAAATTGATGGGAAATATCCCCATGTATTAGCACCTCCAAAACGTGATGAAGCATCTGCTCTGAATACACCTTGAATGGTATATTTATCATCTAAGGTATAATTCAAACGACCATAATAAGAAACAAAACCATAAGATGTTCCGAACGACTGTGCATCTGTTTTTGTAGCAGCCGCAGAAACTCTTTTGATTGAGTTGCCAGGGAATCCTGTTCCAGAAGCAAGAACGAAATCTTGTTCTGATTGCTGATAGTCAGCTCCAACTGTTAGAGCAAAATTGTGAATTCCACCTAATGTTTTGTTGTAATTGAAATAGTTGTTGGTTGTCCAGTTCAAAAGCCCACCGCTTGTTGCAGCACCAGAACCATTTGTTGGAGGAGCGGCAGCATTCAAAATACTTGGTAAGAAACGGTCTTCTTTAAAAGAAATTTGGTCAATATTCCAAGTTGAAGTAAATTTCAAACCTTCAAAAATATCAATTTCTGTTCCTACACTTCCTAATAATCTTGAACCTGATGATAAGTTATAAGGCTCATAAGCACCAGCAACTGGGTTTTCTACCGAAGAAAGTACATCTTTTCCGTAAGAACCATCTGCATTTCTAACAGGAATATCTGATGCCAATAAGATAGCAGCACTCAATACTCCGTAAATATTATTGTCATTGTTGATACGGTTTTGTTTTGTATAACCATAAAACAATGATGATTTAAATTTAACCTTCTTGTTCAATTGGTGGTCAAGGTTGATACGACCTCCCAAACGACTAAAATCTGAACCAACAAGAATACCTTTTTGATTGAGTAAGTTTGCCGAAACAAAGAAGGTAGTTTTGTCATTTCCTCCACGAGCAGAAAGTTCGTATTGATTCATCGGAGCAGTTCTGAAAACCTCATCTTGCCAGTTTGTACTTAGTGCTTTTGAAGGGTCAGCAAAAATAGCTTTCGTTCTAATATTCTGTGTTACGTTTTTAGGGTCTTCAATTACCACTAATTTACCAGTTGCATCCACTGTTGCATCAGAACCTGATTGATACCAATAAGCTGCTGCATCTGCTGGAGAAGCCCAAACGGATGCCCCAGTTCCAAAACTTGCATCTGGCGTTGTTAAACCACCCGTTGAATTGATTACACCATAACGGTTGATAATCATATCTTGTAATAATTTCACTTCTTCTGCTCCTGAAATACCTTTTAAGTTTTTGGTATTTTTCTGACCATAACCCGTTGAATAGTTAAATGATAACTGCGTTTTTCCTGCTTTACCTTTTTTGGTTGTGATTAATACAACGCCATTGGCAGCTCTTGCTCCATAAATAGCAGCAGCGGCAGCATCCTTTAATACGTCAATAGACTCAATGTCACTCGGAGAAATGTCTGATAATGAGTTTGTTGATTGACCACCAAAACCTAACTGAGAATAACTACCTGTATTGATAACGATACCATCAATAACGTACAATGGTTCACTACTACCTCCAATAGAACTTGGGGCTCTTACACGCACGTTTACTCCACCGCCTGGTGTACCTGAGTTTGAACTAACAAATACACCTGGGGCACGTCCTTGCATTGCTTGGTCAAGACCTGTAACAGGAGCATCTTTAAATGAATCTCCTTTTACGGATGAAACAGCATGAGTTGACTTAGTTCTTGATTGAGTACCATATCCAACCACAACAACTTCTTCCAAATCCAATGCAGATGAACGCATCACTACATTGATTTCAGTTTTTGCACCTATTGCTACATCTTGAGCAGTATATCCAACAAAGCTGAATGCTAATTTTGCAGTGTTTGGAACACTGATTTTATAAGAACCAGTCGCATCGGTTGTTACGCCTCTGGTTGTTCCTTTTACCGTAACACTTACACCTGGAAGGGCTGAGCCATCTTCAGAGGATATCACTTTACCTGTGATAACCCTTTCTTGTGCGACTATCTGGAATACCGTCATGAATAATATTCCAATAATCATTAGTAGTTTTTTGTTCATACTTTTGAAGTTGATTTGTTTTAGTTAATTGATATTTAAACCTAATTAATTGCAAAATAATAACATCCTCTTAATTAATGTTTAACTTTTGAATTCTTTTTTTGTTTTTAAAAAATAACTTTCACGTCCAAAAACTACTTTTTCCTCCTGATTTGTTCTTTATTTTGCTTTAAATGCCACATAATATTTTGTCGCAATACTAAATTTGCCTATCCTTATTCAATCCGAAAATAATTTTTATCTTTGCTTCGTAGAAATAATCTCAGACTTTCAAATTAACTAATAATAATTATGTCAACAGGCTTAGACGCTCTTACCCAACAAAAAATTAATTCATGGCTTTCAGGCAATTATGATGCCGATACAAAAGCTAAAATCCAAGAACTTTTAGATGACAATAAAGAAACAGAACTAACAGATTCTTTCTACAAAGACCTTGAATTCGGAACGGGTGGAATGCGTGGCGAAATGGGCGTTGGTTGCAATCGTATGAACAAATATACGGTTGGAGGTGCAACACAGGGTTTTGCTAATTATTTGAAAATGAGTATCCCCAATGGAAATATTAGTGTTGCCATTGCTCATGATTCTCGTAATAATTCACCATATTTTGCTCGTGTGGCAGCAGATATTTTCTCTGCTAATGGTATCAAAGTATTCTTATTTGAAGAGCTACGTCCTACCCCAGAATTGTCATTTGCTATTCGTCATTTGGGTTGCCAAGGTGGTTTAGTTGTTACAGCTTCGCACAATCCACGTGAGTATAATGGTTATAAAGCATATTGGAACGACGGTTCACAAGTTGTTGCCCCCCATGATAAAGGAATTGTGGCAGAGGTTACCAAAATTCAATCAGTTGACGAAATTAATTTTACAGGAAATCCTGATTTAATCACTTTAATTGGTGAAGAAGTAGATGCTGAATACTTAAAAACTATCGAGCATAATTCTATCAATCCTGATGTAATTGCTCGTCAGCAAGACTTAAAAATTGTCTATTCTTCAATTCATGGAACTGGAATTACCCTTGTACCAAAGGCTTTGCAATTGCTTGGTTTTGAAAATGTTAGTGTAGTAAAAGCACAAGCAGAACCTAACGGAGATTTTCCAACGGTGATTTATCCAAACCCCGAAGAAGCCGAAGCGATGTCATTGGCAATGCAACAAGCGAAAGATTTAGATGCCGATTTAGTGATTGCCACCGACCCAGATGCTGACCGTGTAGGAGCAGCCGTAAAAAATCCTGCTGGAGATTGGGTACTTTTAAATGGTAACCAAATGGCAAGTTTGATTATCTATTATTTATTAAGTGCTTGGAAAGAAGCAGGTAAATTAACAGGGAAAGAATTTGTTGCCAAAACAATTGTAACCACTAATATCATTGATAAAATGTGTGAAAGTCAGGGTGTTAAGTGCTATAATACTTTGACAGGCTTTAAATATATTGCTGCCGTTATTCGTGAATTAGAAGGAAAAGAGCAATTTATTGGTGGTGGTGAAGAATCTTACGGTTATTTAATCGGTGATGCCGTGCGTGATAAAGATGCAGTTGCTTCATGTGCCATGATTGCCGAATTGACTGCTTATGCCAAAGACAAGGGTAAGTCATTATTCGATTTCTTGACTGAAATGTACATGGAAAATGGATTCTATTACGAAGGATTGATTTCATTGACCAAAAAGGGAAAAGCAGGAGCAGAGGAAATTCAACAAATGATGGCGAATTTAAGAAGCAATATTCCTGCAACAGTGGCGGGTTCTGAGCCTGTAACGGTATTAGATTACACCAACTTGACTTCAAAGGATTTGAAAACAGGCGTTGTTACCAATATTCCAGAAGGTTTAGGTATGGAAGCATCAAACGTAATTCAGTTGGTATTAGCAGACGGCACAAAAGTTTCTGCTCGTCCATCTGGAACAGAACCTAAAATTAAGTTTTATGTTTCTGTCAATGCTCCATTGACTCGTCCAGAAGATTTTGAAACTGTTTTAGCAAGTTTAAAAGCTAAAGTTTCTTCAATTCAAGAAGACTTAGGATTGAAATAGTAAGAAAATATGTCATAATACAAGGCAAGAATTTTCCTTGTATTATGACAACGCTCATATCAGCATTTATCCAATCGACATACCTTTGTCCTACAAATTAACAATAGATAATTTTTATCAAGAATTATCCTTATTTATAAGCTTCTCCTATCTAAATACACCTTAAAAACGACCGCTTACTAAGTTTATGCTTGATGTCAGTATAAAAAGTATTTAATTTGTGTCGTTAAATATTTGATATTTTAATCAATAAAACAATCAATTAATACATAACACTAAATCAATTTTCAACCCTTAATTTTTTATAACATGAAAAAATTACTAACTTTTTCCTTCCTTCTGGCATTATTGTTAACCGCTTCTTCTAAAAGTTTTTCACAAGCTTATAAACAAGGAGATAACCTTTTAAATGGTACAATTGGTATTGGTAATGGTTTTGGAAACCTTGCGATTGGAGGTTCTTTTGAGCATGGTTTTACTGAGACAATTAGTGCAGGTGGTAGTTTTGATTATTTGGGGTTAGGCTCAGTTTATGGTAGCGGAGGTCTTCTATATATCGCAGCAAGAGGTTCTTTTCATGCTGGAGAATTATTGAAAGCAAGTGATAAATTAGATCCCTATGCAGGTCTTGGTTTAGGTTATGTGTCTTGGCCTGGTACAGCATTTAGTGGTTACGGTGCAAGTGGACTTTTCTTCGGAGGTCATGTTGGTGCAAGATATTGGTTTGCAGATAATCTTGGTGGCGTTGCTGAGTTAGGTTTTGGTACTGCTAATTTGAAACTTGGTGTTACTTTGAAATTCTAATTCAGAATATATCATAAAAACAAAAAGGCGAGAATCACTTCTCGCCTTTTTGTTTTATAATGCTCTTTTAAATTCCGAAGTAAAGTGGAATTGAATATCTGGATTATTTTGGATATTCATTCTCAAAATCCAATCAGATTCTGCCAAGAATACGTAATTTTCGTCTTTATCTTGAGCAATGTTTTGTCCTTTCAAACGTACAAATTCTGCTAATTTTTTAGGGTCTTCTGCCGTAATCCAACAAGCTTTGGCAATATCACGGTGGTCAAAACGACATTTTGCCCCGTATTCGTGCTCCAAACGATATTGAATTACTTCGTATTGGAGGTCACCAACCGTTCCTACAATTTTACGATTCCCCAATTGAGGTTGCAAGAATAACTGAGCAACTCCTTCGTCGGTTAATTGCATAATACCCTTTTCCAATTGCTTAGATTTCATCGGGTCGAGATTCATTAATTCCTTAAAAATCTCAGGAGAAAAGCTTGGAATTCCTTGATATTGAAGATTTTCGCCCTCCGTCATGGTATCACCAATTTTGAAATTACCCGTATCATACAAACCAACCACATCGCCTGGGAAACCTTCGTCAATCACCTCTTTATCCTGAGCCATAAAAGTATATGGATTATTGAAACGAAGGTTCTTATCCAAACGAACGTGTTTGTAGAATTTATTTCTTTCAAATGTTCCCGAACAAATTCTCAAAAAGGCAATTCTATCACGGTGCTTTGGGTCGAGGTTTGCGTGAATTTTGAAGATAAATCCAGAGAATTTTTTCTCTTCTGGTTCAACAACTCTTACATCTGTTTGGCGTGCTTGCGTACTCGGAGCAATTTCAGTAAACGTATCCAATAATTCTTGAACACCAAAGTTATTCACTGCCGAACCAAAGAAAACAGGAGCAATTTCACCAGAAAGATAGGCTTCACGGTCGAAATCACCGTAAACGCCCTCAATCAATTCTACGTCTTCACGCAATTGATTAGCGTCTTTCTCACCTACTTTTTTATCCAACTCTTCCGACCAAATATCAACGGCTAAAACCTCTTTCTCAATTCTGGTTTTATTGGCACTGAACAAGTTTAAAGACTTTTCAAAAAGGTTATAAACTCCTTTAAAATTTGCTCCAATGTTGATTGGCCAAGTCAAAGGACGAACTTTAATACCTAATTTCTGTTCTAATTCATCCAATAAATCAAAAGGATATTGTCCTTCTCTATCCATTTTATTGATAAAAATAATCACGGGTGTATTTCTCATCCGACACACTTCCATCAATTTTTCTGTTTGTTCCTCAACGCCTTTTACACAGTCAATCACCAAGATTACAGAATCGACTGCGGTAAGGGTACGATAAGTATCTTCCGCAAAATCCTTGTGACCAGGTGTGTCCAAAATGTTGATTTTTAGGTCATTATATTCAAAAGTCATTACGGAAGTCGCCACTGAGATACCTCTTTGGCGTTCAATTTCCATGAAATCGGAAGTTGCCCCTTTCTTGATTTTGTTAGATTTTACTGCTCCCGCTGTCTGTATTGCCCCCCCAAAAAGAAGGAGTTTTTCAGTAAGCGTTGTTTTACCCGCATCGGGGTGAGATATAATTCCGAAGGTACGGCGTTTGTGTATTTCGTCTTGAATAGTCATCGCTGAATAAAATTGAGGTGCAAAATTACGGATAAAAATTAAACCTTTCACTATTTAGGACACTGATGCGACAGATACTTATTTACACAGATTTTAATAGGTTTTATCTCAAAGTCGTTTCAAAGGGAAGACCATACGCTAATATTTTCCAAAATCTCGGTATTATTTTTATTTTTCTAAAAATTTTCATAAAAATAAAATAGTATGCTTGCATAACAATTTAAAAAAATATTAACTTTACAGTATCACAGTTAACAGTAAACAATAAACAGTTATCAGTTACTATAATCATCAATTTTGGTTAGTAGTCATTGTATTTTCTCGAATGTTTACTAATAACTGTTTATTGATAACTGATAACTGAAAAAAATGAACCGTTCAATCAGAAAAGTAGCCGTTCTTGGCTCTGGAATTATGGGAAGCCGTATCGCTTGCCATTTTGCTAATATTGGTGTGGAGGTCTTGCTTTTAGACATCGTTCCGAGAGAACCGAATGATGCCGAAAAAGCAAAGGGACTTACCACCGAACATCCTGCGGTGCGTAACCGAATAGTAAATGAAGCGTTCCAAAACACGCTCAAATCGAATCCTGCGGCATTATATTCAGCATCTTTTGCCAATCGAATTAAGTTAGGAAACTTTGATGATAATCTTGCCGAAATCAAGAATTATGATTGGATTATTGAGGTAATCGTAGAAAACTTAGCCATCAAACAATCTCTTTATGAAAAAGTAGATGCTTTGCGTAAAACGGGAACGTTAGTAACCTCAAATACTTCGGGTATTCCAATCCATTTGATGGCAGAAGGTCGTTCAGAGGATTTCCAAAAGCATTTCTGCGGAAGTCACTTCTTCAACCCTCCAAGATATTTGAAATTATTGGAAATCATCCCAACGCCTGCCACTGACCCTGCAGTTACGGATTTCTTGATGCACTACGGCGACCGTTTCTTAGGGAAAACTACCGTTTTATGTAAAGATACACCTGCCTTTATTGCCAATCGTGTTGGTATTTATTCAATGGTGAAAACCATAAAGGTGGTTGAAGAATTGGGTCTGACGGTTGAAGAAGTTGATAAATTGACCTCAGTAGTGGTTGGTCGTCCGAAATCTGGAACCTTCCGTTTGTCGGACGTTGTGGGTTTGGATACCACCATCAACGTATCGAATAATTTGTACGCAGGATTGACCAACGATGAGTCGAAAGATACTTTTATGATTCCTGAAATGATGAAAAAATTACAGGAAAATAAATGGTTGGGCGACAAAACGGGTCAAGGTTTTTACAAGAAAATAAAAGGAGCTGGCGGTAAATCGGAAATTTTAGCCTTGAATCTCAAAACTTTTGAATACGAACCTTCACAAAAAGTAAAATTTGATGTTTTTGAAAAGACTAAAAATTTAGCTTTAAAAGACCGTTTTGCCGTTTTGTTAGCCGATAAAACCAAAGCAGGAGAGTTTTACAGAAAGACCATTTTAGACGGTTTTAGATACGTAACTTTTAGAATCCCAGAAATTTCAGACGAATTATATCGAATTGATGCTGCCATTTGTGCAGGTTTTGGTTGGGAAATGGGCTTGTTTGCCACTTGGGATGCCATCGGAGTAGAAAAAGGCATCGAATTAATGGCTGTCGAAGGCATGAAACCCGCTGAATGGGTCAATGAAATGTTGGCTTCGGGAGCGAAAACGTTCTATAAAAATGAAGGTGGAAAACGTTTGTATTACGATATTCCAACCAAATCATATAAAGTAATTCCAGGCACAGAATCATTCATTATTCTTGAAAATCTTTCGGATAATGTGGTTTGGAAAAATGGTGAAAGTACCGTTTATGATTTAGGAGAAGGCATTCTGGGCTTAGAATTCCGTTCAAAAATGAACACTTTTGGAGCAGGTGTTATTGAAGGTGTACAAAAAAGTATTGCTTTAGCCGAAAAAGATTTTAGAGGTTTAGTAATCGGAAACGATAGCACCGAAGCATTTTCGGCAGGAGCAAACTTGGCGATGTTATTCATGTATGCCATCGAACAGGAGTTTGATGAAATAAACATGATGATTGCTCAGTTCCAACAAACAATGATGCGAGTACGTTATTCGTCAATTCCTGTGGTGGTTGCACCGCATACGTTGGCTTTGGGTGGCGGTTGCGAAATCAACCTTCATGCAGACAGAGTTGTAGCAGCCGCAGAAACTTACATGGGTTTAGTAGAAGTTGGAGTTGGTTTAATTCCTGCGGGTGGAGGAACGAAAGAAATGGCGGTTCGTTGTTCAGATTTATACAAAAATGGTGACCCTGAGCTAAATACTTTACAGGCTTCATTTATGAATATTGCGATGGCAAAAGTGAGTACCTCAGCTCAAGAAGCGATGGAAATGGGTTATTTGCGTCGTGGTGATGAAATTGTATTGAATCGTTCAAGATTAATTGCCGATGCCAAACAAGCGGCTATTGAATTAGCAGAAGCTGGTTATACGCAACCAAAGCAACGTACTGATATTAAAGTGCAAGGAAAAGCAGGAATTGCCTTATTCAAAGCAGGGGTTCAAGGTATGAAAATGGGAAGATATATCTCAGAACACGATGCGAAAATTGCCGATAAATTAGCCTACGTTATCTCAGGCGGTGATTTGAGTTACGCCCAAAGCGTAACGGAACAATATCTCTTGGATTTAGAAAGAGAAGCCTTCCTTTCACTTTGTGGAGAGAAAAAGACGTTGGAACGTTTGCAAGGTTTGTTGAATGGGGGGAAACCACCGAGAAATTAATCATTTTAAAAGAAACTAATCATGAACGCATACATAGTAGCGGGCTACCGTACCGCAGTTGGAAAAGCCCCAAGAGGTGTTTTTCGTTTTACAAGACCTGATGATTTGGCAGCCGAAGTTATCAAACATTTGGTGGCACAAGTTCCTGCCTTAGACCCTACTCGGGTTGATGACCTCATCGTAGGAAATGCCGTTCCAGAAGCCGAACAGGGAATGCAAATTGCGAGATACATCGCTCTTTTATCGTTACCTAAAAATGTTCCAGGCTTTACCATCAACCGTTATTGCGGTTCTGGTTTGGAGGCAATTGCTTTGGCATCTGCAAAAATTCACGCAGGAATTGCTGATTGTATCATTGCGGGTGGAGCAGAATCTATGTCATTAGTCCCAACAACGGGTTACAAAATGGCATTGAATTTTGACATTGCTCAGAAAAACCCTGATTATTATATCGGAATGGGCTTGACGGCTGAACAAGTTTCGGAGCAGTTCAAAATTACTCGTGAAGAGCAAGATGAATTTGCCGTAGAATCGCATACAAAGGCATTAGCTGCCCAAGCCGCTGGACTTTTCAAGGAGGAAATTGTGCCAATAACCGTGAAGGAAACATATTTTGATGCCAATACAGGAAAGAAAAAGACTCGTGAATCAATTGTTGATACCGACGAAGGACCGAGAGCAGGCACAACCATGCAAGCTTTAACGAACCTAAAACCCGTTTTTGCGGCAGGTGGAAGCGTAACGGCAGGTAATTCTTCTCAAACTTCCGACGGTGCATCTTTTGTAATAGTGATGTCAGAAGCGATGGTGAAAGAACTAAATCTTGAACCAATTGCTCGTATGATTACCTACACAACTGCAGGCGTAGAGCCACGCATCATGGGTATTGGACCCGTTGCGGCTATTCCGTTGGCATTGAAAAAAGCAGGATTAAACATCAATGACATCGACCAAATAGAATTGAACGAAGCCTTTGCGGCACAGTCGTTGGCAGTTATTAAAGAATTGGATTTAGACCGTTCAAAAATCAATATGAACGGAGGAGCTATTGCCCTTGGACATCCGCTGGGTTGTTCGGGAGCGAAATTGTCCGTTCAATTATTCAACGAAATGCGACGTAGAAATCAGAAATACGGAATGGTTTCTGCCTGTGTAGGTGGAGGACAAGGTGTTGCTGGGATTTATGAATTTTTGAAGTAGAGATTATGAGCATAAAACAGAATAGCCAACTTTCAAAAAGTTGGCTATTCTGTTTTATTAGGAAAAGCATTGTTATTCCTATATTTCATTGTCCATTTATAATCCTCTTTTTGATAAAATTTGTGATTTAGTTTTGCATCAAGAACGTTTCGTTCTTCTTCAGTACCCCTTCTAACAAAGTATCTCTTTAATTGGTTTTTATTTAAAGAGTCAATTAATATGTCAAAAAATGGGTTTTGAATAGTATCAGATAAAGATGCTATGGAAATAATATTGGTACTAAATTTTTTACTCTTTTTGATTATATCAAATACAGATTTACTTGAAATTTCAATTATATCATCTGGTTGAATGTCTAAAAAATCAATTTCGTCATCACGGATTCCTGTACCACACGCATGAAAGAGATTATCTCTGTTATGAAAGAAAATTCTATTGCTTGTGTGAAAAATGATATTGAAGTTACCACAATACATCCCAAACTTTCCAATATTTTTTGGAATGGGTGGTGGCGGTACTGGAAATTTAGTTAAGTGGGATAGGCTATCATTGCGATGCTCAATTAGAGAATCTTTAACAGAAATGATATAAGGTGTTTTGAAAAAATTTGTATAAAATGATTTCTTCTCTGTGTCTTTTGGAACACAAGAATTAAGTAATAAAAGGAATATTACAGAATTTTGTAGAATGATATTTTTCTGATTCATGGTATAAAAATACAGAAAAAATTAGACTTCTCTATCAAAGAGTAAGTCAAATACTCTGTTTCAAAAACCCATAAGGACAATGTTTACACCCATTCTTACAACAATATCCACGTTTTAGGTGATAGGCTTCCGTAAAAACCATAAAGCCTTGTTCATTCAGATAAAAATCTTCTTTTAATAGCCCTCGGTTAGATTCTTGTGTATTTTTTGTCTTCTTTTCCATTAAACCTTCAACAAGCATTTTTGAAAAAAGTTTATTCTTTCGTATTTTTGAGGAATATGAACGAATATCAAAGTAAATATCATCACGGTTTTAAACTCTTTGCTCAAAAGACGAAGAGTCGTGTGTTTACTACGAGTTCGCTTTATGGGCATTTCTGCAAAATTCATCGTATTCTTACCGTTTCTGTACAAATCTTGTACGTTATCAGCCTTTTTGGTTATAATAATCTGTGATTATCTCCTTTACAAAATGTCTATTTGTAGAGACAAGGCATTGCCTTGTCTAATCCCCGACAAATCAAAATCAATTCATTTTTAGGTAAATTTCAAAAAGATAATATAACGCTTAGACAAGGCACTGCCTTGTCTAATCCCCGACAAATCAAAATCAATTCATTTTTAGGTAATTTTCAAAAAGATAATATAACGCTTAGACAAGGCAATGCCTTGTCTAAGCCCCGACAAATCAAAGTCGATTCATTTTAGGTAAATTTCAAAAAGATAATATAACGCTTAGACAAGGCAATGCCTTGTCTCTACTAAAACTAATTTCCATGACTTCCACAACACAAAATATCAATATACAGTCAGCATCAGACAAGGCAATTCAACTCGAAGACCGTTACGGAGCTCATAATTATCACCCAATGCCCGTAGTTCTCCAACGTGGAGAAGGTGTATTCGTTTGGGACGTAGAAGGCGATAGGTATTTCGACTTCCTTTCGGCTTATAGTGCTGTAAATCAGGGGCATTGTCACCCAAAAATCGTTCAAGCTTTAGTTGCCCAAGCTCAAAATTTGACCTTAACTTCAAGAGCATTTTATAATGACCAATTAGGTATTTGTGAGAAATTCTTATGTGAATACTTCGGTTACGATAAAGTATTAATGATGAACTCAGGAGCAGAAGGAGGGGAGACAGCTTTGAAATTGACCCGTAAATGGGCATACAAAGTAAAAGGCGTTCCGCAAGACCAAGCCAAAACGGTTTATGCTGCAGGTAATTTCTGGGGACGTACCATTGCCGCTATCTCATCATCTACCGACCCTTCAAGTTATTCTGATTACGGCCCACTTTTGCAAGGTTATGAAATTATTCCGTACAATGATTTAGAAGCCTTGGCGGAGGTTTTGAAAGACCCAAATGTGGCAGGTTTCATGGTTGAACCCATTCAAGGCGAAGCGGGCGTGGTTGTTCCAGACGAAGGATATTTGAAAAAAGCCTACGAAATGTGTCGTGAAAAAAATGTACTTTTCATTGCTGATGAAGTTCAAACGGGCATCGCTCGTACAGGAAAACGTTTAGCTTGCGACCACGAAGGATTTCAACCCGATATTTTAATTCTTGGAAAAGCACTTTCTGGCGGAACATATCCTGTTTCAGCAGTGCTTTGTCGTGACGAAATTATGCTGACTATCAAACCTGGCGAACATGGTTCAACTTATGGAGGAAATCCTTTGGCTTGTGCCGTTACAGTTGCTGCTTTAAAAGTCGTTCAAGATGAAAAATTAGCTGAAAATTCGGAAGAAATGGGACAATTATTCAGAAAAAGAATGACTGATATTATGGAGAAACGTCCTGATTTATTGACAATCGTGAGAGGAAAAGGACTTTTAAATGCTATTGAAATTAACGATTCTGAAGAAGGCGAAACCGCTTGGAATATGTGTATGGCTTTCAAAGAAAATGGGCTTTTGGCAAAGCCAACGCATGGAAATAAAATCCGTTTTGCTCCGCCCTTGGTTATTACAGAAGCACAAATGAATGAAGCCTGTGATATTATTGAAAAAGTAATTTTGAACTGGTAATTTTAGAAGAGTAACGAAATACAGAAGAGCGGATAAATGAAGACAATACAATTTTGTCTTCATTTATCCGCTCTTCATTTATTTACTTGTGATTTTTCTACGCAAGCGACTCAAAGATTGTGGGGTAATTCCTAAGAAGTTGGCTAAGTAAATTTGTGGAGTTCTTCGCAATAATTCTGGTTGCATTTCTACCAATCTTTCATAGCGTTCTTGGGCTGTTTCAGCAATGAATGAACGTAATCGAACTTCCTGCCCAATAGTATAACCTTCAAATAATATTCTACTAAGCCTTTCCCATTTAACTGATTGGGCATAAAGGGCATCTAAATTATCTTTAGAAATAATACATAAATGAGTGTCTTCTACGGCTTGAATAAAGTCTTTGCTTGGAAGTCCAAAAGAATAGCAATATGTACAAGTAACTAATTGATTTTCAATGGTTAAATCAAATGTTTTTTCTGTTTCGTCTTTCAAAAAATAAGAGCGTAACATTCCTTTATTCACAAAAAGCATATCTGCATTAAATTCATCTTCTTTTACCCAAAACTCACCTTTTTTGAGGGATTGCTCAGAGAATAAATGATTGGCTTTTTGTAATTCTTCATCGGTAAAAGGTACAATCTGCTGAATAAACTGTATAAAATTTTTGGTCATGATATTTAGGGTAATCGGCGGATTGTCATATTTAGGGAAAATAGCAACATCAAAAAAACAACTTTTTTTGTTTATGAACTCTTATCAAATGTTAATTAAGAATATCAAAGTAGAAAAAAAGCACTTTTTTGAATAAAATTGGGGGAGAAATCAATAAAAAAGAACTTTTTTGGTTTGGGTAAATATTTAATTCGTGTCTTATGACATTTTTTTTTTTGAAAAGTCACACTTCGCTTTATATTTTTGGAATAAATTAGAAACTTATGAATCAATACTTAATAACTGCTTACGATGGTACTGACGAAAATGCTTTGGAAAGACGAATGTCTGTTAGACCATTTCATTTTGAAGGGGCAAAGAAATTAAAAGAAAAAGGGCAATTTATATTTGGTGGAGCAATATTAGATAATGATGGGAAAATGATTGGCTCAACAATGGTTTTACAATTTGAAGATGAATTGCAACTCCAAAATTGGGTAGCTTCCGAACCGTACATTCAAGAAAAGGTTTGGGTGAAATTTGATATTCAGCCATTTAAAGTAGCACAAGTTTAGGTGAGAAAATTTTTAAAACTGAAAAGCCTTCATTCAACTATTTCTGAATGAAGGCTTTTCAATAAACGATTAAATTTTTACTGTTTTGGCATTATTCCAATCAACCAATTTTTCGGCAGATGCTAAATCAATGAATGGAAAATTAGTTAATAATTCTTGGAGTTTTCCTAAACAACCTGCTAAACCATAATAAGATTTGAATTTTCGTAAACGACTCAATTCTTCAATCATAGGTTGGTTTGCATCAAAGTCTCTTGGATGAAAATAAGTCATCACATATTCTGACTGTTTTGTTAATTGTTGTAAAACGGTGTAAGGAAGAAGTCTAAAATATCCACCACCCGAAAAAATCAGCGGAGTGCCGAATCCATTAAAGGTATTAATTGGAAATTCTTTCAAACGAATTCCATCAATATCAATCCAACAAGGTTCAGCAATGCCAAATTGTTCAAATCCACCATGTGAGCGTTTTGCAGGAAAAACCGAACAATCTACTTCAATACCATTTTCTGCCAATACCTCAAAAACCCATTTGTTTTCTTGTTTTATCGAAAATCCAGGAGCTCTATACGCCCTAATTTTCTTACCAATCACATCTTCTAAAGCTTTGATAGACGTTTCTAAGTCGTTTTTAAATTCTGTTCTATTTTGTTCATAAGCCAATTGGTGCAAATCAGAATGAGTAGCAATTTCATAACCTCTATCGGCAATAGAACGAATAATGTCTGGATGTTTGCGTGCTACCCAGCCCAAACAGAAAAAAGTAGCTTGTTGATTTGTGTCTTCCAATAGTTGGAAAATACGCTCCATATTTTCATGGATTCGAGTTGGATATTTTGTCCAATCCGCCTCTGTCTTCGTCGAATCATTATCCAAAATGTGAAACCACTCTTCTATGTCAAAAGTAAGAATATTCATAAAATAGTAACACGGACTTTAGTCTGTATTAGTTATGCAGGTTAAAACCTGCGTTACTTTTAATAAAACCTCTTCCCCGCTGCTAAAAACTCTTTTACATCATTTTTAGTCGGAAAAGTAAAATACGTCATTTCTTCATTTGGGTTTGGAATCAATTCATATCCACCCGTATTTATTTTCTCAACCGATTCCAAAATTGCCTGCATTCCTAACAATTTAGTATGGTCAATTAGCTCTGCTTGGGTTTTATTGCCAATTTCTACTTTCTTTTGAACCAAAATGTCTCCACTATCAATTCCTTCATCCACAAAGAAAATAGAAACTCCCGTATATTTTTCATTGTTTTTCAATACCCAAAAAGAAGGCATTAATCCACGATATTTAGGTAAAAGTGCTGTATGCAAATTCAGACAGCCTTTCGGAGCAAGATTGATAAGTGGAAGTTTGAAAATTTGATTTCCCGCAATTGAAATTAATAAATCAGGTTTATATGCTTTCAAGCGTTCAAGGTTTTCAGCCTTATTAATATTTCCTTCGATTTCCACCAAAGGCACATGATGTTTTGCCAAAATATTCTTAACCTTCTTATTGGAGTTTAATTTTGACATGACAAATTTCACCCCATAGTTGACGAAAAATCCTAAACCAAAAATATCATAAGTCTTTTTAAGTTTATCGCTAAAAGATTCTCTTTTCCCAAATGGAGAAACTTCAAAAACCACCGTCGCCACTACTTCTGAGTGCTTAGGCATATTTTTAATCAAATAGTCAATATTTTGAGCCAAATAAAATGGGTCGTCTTGGGTAAGCAAAATTATACGCATATATGTAACACGAACATTTCTGTTTGTAAATTTAAATACTTTAATTACTCTTAATTCTTTCGACTAAATCAAGACTTCATGAACAATTGCCCAATTTTAGCAATTGGTTTCATCCAAAGTGTGTACCAGCGTGGCTTTAGATTATTAATAGCCCAAGCTCTACGGTCTTCCATATTGGCACGGTAACGATGTTTCCAAGAAGCAGTGCTTGTGCCACCATTTCTCATCGTCATCACAACTTCTGGTAAATAGCTGGCTGATAGATTATTTTTATACAACATTCTCAACATCAACTCATAATCTCCAGAACACGTAAAGTCAGTAATATAATAACCGTATTTTTCAAAAGCAGACTTTTTCAAGTAAAAAGATAAATGTGGAGGCATCCAGCCTTTCAACCAATGCTCACGTACATACTTGCCCGACCGCCAATAACGCACAATTGTATGGTCATCACCCATATTTACATATTGCTTATCTCCATAAACAGCATCCGTATTATTCTCTTGAAAAGCTTTTGCTATATGACTAATCACGTGAGCGTTAGGGTAAAAATCATCCCCACCAATTGTTCCAATTACTTCTCCCGTAGCCATTTTAACACCTTTGTTTAAGGCATCATAAATTCCTTTATCAGGTTCAGATATAAATTTGATTTTATTCCCAAAAGACTTCAGAATATTAACCGTATCATCCTTTGAAGCCCCATCAACTACAATATATTCCAAATCAGCATAATCCTGAGCAAGCACACTCTCAATGGTTTGACGAATAGTTTTAGCACTATTAAAAGAAACGGTAATAATGGATATTTTCATAGGACAATATTTTGAAAACACATAGGCGAGTAAATGTAGAATAGATGAAATATATAATTCTCACTAATTTCCTATCGTTGCCACAAAGATAATCAAGGACTTTGGTTTTGTCAGCCGAATTTTATTAAGCGGATAAAACCAATGAAAAGTGAAGGATGCTAAGTAATAATGATACTAAAAAATAAGAATCGTTTTAAGCGTGAAAAAATATATAAAAAAACTGAAAATATTTCTCATAACCCCTTGTAATTCAAAAACAAAACACTAATTTTGCAGTCCGATTTAGTGAGCAAATTATTTCTCCATTTTTATACAGGTTGGCAGAACTTGATAAAATTTAAAAATTATCAGAAATAATCAATTTTCTAAATCATTCAGTAAAGGTTAAACTTTTACAAATAATTTGAAATGTTTATCACCATGTTTCAGATTAATAAGTGTCAGAACTGATATTGGATTAATGTGTTGAATGCCCAGCAATTAATTTTAATGTTAAGCTACACAAGAACATTCTTTCGTATTACAGACTTTTGGGTCTGTCCTGCCCGAGCATATCTTGTTGCTTTTCCTTTATTTCTGTCGCTTTAGTGAATTTGAATTTATTTTCATAGATTTTTGTTTATGCCAAATAAAATTCCGACCTTTGCAATCCGTTTTACGGAGACTGTCGTGAGACAATCGTAACTCGTTCATTTACAATCAATTATTAACGTTTTATTCTAATAAAATGTCTGGAATTATCGGAAAGAAAATCGGTATGACCAGCCTCTACAACGCTGATGGCTCTGCCTTCGCTTGTACGCTGATTGAAGCCGGTCCTTGTGTAGTAACGCAAGTAAAAACAGTAGAAAAAGAAGGTTATAGTGCTATTCAGTTAGGCTATGGCGAGAAAAAAGAGAAGCACACAACGCAACCTCTTTTAGGTCACTTCAAAAAAGCAGGTACCACTCCAAAGAAAAAACTTGTAGAGTTTAAATCTTTTGAAACACCGCTTTCGTTAGGAGATACTATTACAGCAGAATTGTTCGTAGAAGGCGATTTTGTTGATGCAGTAGGGACTTCTAAAGGTAAAGGTTTTCAAGGTGTTGTTAAACGTCATGGATTTGCAGGGGTAGGTGGTCAAACTCACGGACAGCACAATCGTGGTCGTCACCCAGGTTCAATTGGTGCTTGTTCATTCCCATCTCGTGTATTCAAAGGTATTCGCATGGCAGGTCGTACAGGTGGTAATCGTGTAACAGTTCAAAATTTACAAATTTTGAAAGTTTATGCTGACAAAAACCTTATCGTAGTATCGGGTTCTGTACCAGGAGCGAAAAACTCATACGTTATTCTTGAAAAATAGATTTGAAAATTTGAAAGATATTTAATTGTTAATCACAATTCTGCATATCAATAGTAATCAATTTTCAAATTTTCAAATTAACTAATTTTCAAATTAGACAAATGGAATTATCAGTTTTAAATATACAAGGCAAAGAAACAGGAAAGAAAGTAACTCTTTCTGACGAAATCTTTGGCATCGAACCAAACGAACACGTAGTTTGGTTAGACGTGAAGCAATTCTTGGCAAATCAACGTCAAGGAACTCACAAATCAAAAGAAAGAGCAGAGGTTTCTCGTTCAACTCGTAAGTTGAAAAAACAAAAGGGAACTGGTGGTGCTCGTGCAGGTTCAGCTAAATCACCTTTGATGAAAGGTGGTGGACGTATTTTCGGACCAAGACCGAGAGATTACTCTTTCAAATTGAATAAGAAAGTTAAGTCATTGGCTCGTCAGTCTGCTTTTGCTGCTAAAGCTCAAGGAGGAAACGTAACCATCTTAGAAAACTTTACTTTCGATTCTCCAAAAACTAAGTCGTACATCGCATTATTAGATGCTTTGTCGTTAGCAGGAAAGAAAACATTGTTGATTTTACCAGAAGACAATAAGAATGTTTATTTGTCGGGTCGTAATTTGCCAAAAACAACTATTGGAACGGCTGGTCAAGTCAATACTTATGATTTAGTAAATGCAACTCAACTACTTATTGTAGAAGAAGCAATTTCAACAATCGAATCATCTTTTAGTAAATAATAGCAGTCAAAAGTTAAAGGTTGTATAATTTAAAAACTTACGACTTATGACTTACGACTTTAAGACTGAAAACAATGAGCATTATCAAAAGACCAATTCTTACTGAGAAATCTCAGGACTTACAGAAAGGCGGTCAATACGTTTTTGAAGTTGCTGGCAAAACGAATAAAATCGAAATTGCAAAGGAAATCAAGAAAATGTATGGTGTTGAGGTGGTAGCCGTAAACACTCTTCGTCAATTTGGTAAGAAGAAATCAAGAAGTACCAGAACTAAGGTAACATCTGGTGTAACTTCAACATTCAAAAAAGCAATCGTAACTATCGCTAAAGGTGAAGTTATTGATTTCTATGATGGAATTTAATCACAGTGGACAATTAGCAGTAAGCAGATTTTAAATACTGATTATTGATAACTGTAAAACTATGGGAGTTCATCCCGATAAATTGGACAAAGCACAGAAATGGCAGCTACAAGAAAAATAAAACCAACAACTCCAGGACAACGTCAAAGAATTGCTCCGACTTTTGAAGAAATAACTACTTCAAAACCGTACAAGCCTTTATTGGATGTTGTTAAAAGAACAGGTGGTCGTAACGCAGATGGACACCGTGCCATGCGTTATATCGGTGGAGGACACAAACGTCGTTACCGTATCATCGATTTTCATCGTAATAAATTCGATGTTGAAGCAACAGTTTTGACAGTAGAATACGATCCAAACCGTACAGCACGTATCGCTCTTATCGAATATGCAGATGGCGAGAAAGCTTACATTATTGCACCAGCAGGAATTAAAGTTGGACAAACTGTAATTTCGTCTGCAACAGCAGCTCCAGAAGTAGGTAATACTATTCCTTTAGCAAACATCCCAACAGGTACAATTGTACACGCAATCGAACTTCGCCCAGGCGGAGGTGCTGAAATGGCACGTTCTGCAGGTACTTATGCACAATTGTTGGCTCGTGATAGCAAATACGCAACGTTAAAATTGCCTTCAGGTGAGATGCGTATGGTATTGTCAAGATGTTTAGCAACTGTTGGCTCGGTATCTAACTCAGACCACATGAATACCAATATGGGTAAAGCAGGTCGTCATCGTTGGTTAGGTCGTCGTCCAAGAGTTCGTGGTGTAGTTATGAACCCAGTCGATCACCCAATGGGTGGTGGTGAGGGTCGCTCATCAGGAGGTCACCCTCGTTCACGTAACGGTTTATTAGCGAAAGGTAAGAAAACACGTACACCGAACAAACAATCAAATCGTCTAATCATCAGTAGAAAGAAAAAATAGGTAGATGGCACGTTCATTAAAAAAAGGACCTTATATAGACTATCGCCTTGACAACAAGGTACAAGTCATGACCGAATCGGGTAAAAAGTCTGTAATCAAGACTTGGTCACGCCGTTCGATGATTTCACCTGATTTCGTTGGACATACTTTCGCAGTACACAACGGAAACAAGTTTATTCCAGTCTTTGTAACAGATAACATGGTTGGACATAAATTGGGTGAGTTTGCTCCCACTCGTAACTTCCGAGGTCACACAGCAAAAAAAGATAAAGGCAAAAGATAATTTGGAATGCGGAATGTAGAGTAACGAGTGAGGAGTAATATCCGAAATCAGAAGTCCAAAATCCAAAATCCGAAATCCGAAATCAAAAAATGGAAGCAGTAGCTAAATTAAATAATATTCCGACCTCGCCTCAGAAAATGAGAATCGTAGTAGATATGATTAGAGGTCAGAAAGTAACTAAGGCTCTTGGTATTTTGAAATACGAGCCAAAAGTTGGTGCAAGACACGTAGAGAAACTTTTACTCTCGGCAATTGCAAACTGGCAAAACAAAAATGAAGACGTTAAGTTAGAAGATGCTGACTTGTATGTTAAAACCGTTACAGTTGATGGCGGTAGTTCATTGAAACGTTTGCGTCCAGCTCCGCAGGGTCGTGGTCATAGAATCTTGAAACGTTCTAACCACATCACGCTTGTAGTTGCTTCAGCAACAGCACCAACAGTAATTTCAGAATAATTAGACAAGAAATCTAAATATCACAAAATGGGACAGAAGATAAACCCCGTTGGTTTAAGACTTGGTATCGTCAGAGGTTGGGATTCTAACTGGTATGGCGGAAAGAGTTTTGCCGATAAATTAGTAGAAGACGATAAAATCCGTAAATACGTAGCCGCACGTATTCCGAAGGGAGCAATCTCTAAGGTTATTATCGAGCGTACTCTAAAGCGTATTACCCTTACAATTAACACGGCTCGTCCAGGTGTTGTAATTGGTAAAGGCGGACAAGAAGTAGATAAAATCAAGGAAGAATTAAAGAAAATCACAGGAAAAGACGTTCAAATCAATATTTTTGAAATTAAACGTCCTGAGATTGATGCTAAATTGATTGGCGAAACTATCGCTCAACAATTAGAAGCACGTATTTCATTCCGTCGTGCTATGAAGCAGTCTATCGCATCAGCTATGCGTGTAGGTGCTCAAGGTATCAAATTGAAACTTTCAGGTCGTTTAGGAGGTGCTGAAATGGCACGTTCTGAAGGATACAAAGAAGGACGTATTCCTTTGCACACACTTCGTGCGGACATTGATTACGCAGTATCAGAAGCTTTAACAGTTTACGGAAAAATCGGTATCAAGGTATGGGTATTCCGTGGTGAAGTTTATGGAAAGCGTGACCTTTCTCCAAATGCAGGTGTTGCAGCATCACAAGCTTCGGCAAGTGGTGGAGACTCTCGTGGTGGTAACAACCGTGGTGGACGTGATGATAACGACCGTCGTGGACGTGGACGTGGTGGCGAAGGCGACCGTCGTAACAATAACAACGCCGGAGGAAATCCTAACAACCGTGGTGGTGGTAATAAACCAGGCGGTAACAATCGTGGCGGTGGAAACAAGCCAGGAGGAAAAAGATAATTAGAAATCTTAGTCAGATGTCGTGAGTTTTAAGAACTTACGACTCACGACTGTTCGACTTAAAGACTTAATACAACAATGTTACAACCAAAAAGAACCAAGTTCCGTAAGCAACAGAAAGGTAGAATAAGAGGATTGGCAACACGTGGTCATGAAATCGACTTCGGGTCATTCGCTATCAAGGCTTTGGAACCAGGACGCATCACTGCTCGTCAGATTGAAGCGGCTCGTATTTCAGTAACTCGTGCAATGAAACGTGAAGGACAAGTTTGGATTCGTATTTTCCCTGACAAGCCTATCACTAAGAAACCAGCAGAGGTTCGTATGGGTAAAGGTAAAGGTGCTCCAGAATATTGGGTTGCCAGTATCAAACCAGGTACAATTTTATTCGAATCAGCAGGTGTTCCTTTAGCAATAGCACAAGAAGCATTACGTTTGGCAGCACAAAAATTGCCATTACGTACATCTTTCGTAGTTCGTAAAGATTATCAAGAATAGGAGATAAGTGGATGAGTTCAATAGTTTATGAGTTTGCCTTCATTATAACTCATAAACTCATAAACTCATAGACTCATAAATTCAGTCAAAATGAAAAACGCAGAAATCCAAAAGTTAAGCTTGGACGAATTAAAAAACACTTTAGCTTCTGAAAAAGATGCTTTGGCTCGTTTAAAATTTGCTCATGCTATTTCTCCAATTGAAAATCCATTACGTATCCGTGAGGCTCGTAAAGTGATTGCTCGTTTGGAAACTGCTATTACAGCAGCGAAGTAGGTTGAAGAGTTTTAGGTTATTATTTAGCCTATAAAACTTCTTTAATTTAAACACAACAGATTCCATCAACATACTGCTTGGAGTCAATTAATAACAACAATTTAAAATCCAACCATGGAAGAATTACAAAGAAATCTGAGAAAAATCAGAGTAGGGCGTGTGGTGAGTAACAAGATGGATAAATCTATCACTGTAGCCGTAGAAAGAAAAGTTAAGCATCCACTTTATGGAAAGTTTATGAAAAAAACTTCTAAGTTGATGGCTCACGATGAAGCAAATGAGTGTGGTATTGGCGACACGGTGAAAGTAATGGAGACTCGTCCACTTTCAAAAAACAAGCGTTGGAGATTAGTTGAAGTTATTGAAAAAGCGAAATAAAATTTGAATTTTCGTCAATTTAAAAACCTTTCAGGTTATTCAAATCTTCAAATATTCAAATTTAATTAAGATATAAAACAATGTTACAACAAGAATCAAGATCTGGCGTAGCTGATAACTCAGGAGCAAAAGAAGTGCTTGTAATCCGTGTATTAGGCGGAACAGCAAAAAGATACGCTTCAATTGGTGATAAGGTAGTAGTAACTGTAAAGTCAGCTTTATCGTCATCAAGTATGAAGAAAGGTACGGTTTCTAAAGCCGTAGTAGTAAGAACTAAAAAAGAAATTCGTCGTAAAGATGGTTCATATATCCGTTTCGAGGATAACGCAGTCGTATTGTTAAACAACAATGACGAGCCACGTGGAACTCGTATCTTCGGACCTGTTGCTCGTGAGTTACGTGACGCAGGATTTATGAAAATTGTTTCATTAGCCCCAGAGGTGCTTTAATCATTAATGTATCATGCAAAAGAAATCTAATAAGCAGCCAAAACTGCATATAAAATCTGGTGATACGGTTATCGTTATCGCTGGTAATTCAAAAGGTCAGACAGGAGTAATCACAAAAGTAATCGTTGATAAAAATCGTGCCATTGTAGAAGGCGTAAATCTTCAAACAAAACACGTAAAACCAACTTCTACTAATCCACAAGGTGCTATTGAAAAGCGTGAAGGTTCAATTCACGTGTCAAATTTAGCTGTAGCTGAAAATGGTAAGGCAGTACGTACAGGTCGTAAATTAAACGAAGCTGGGAAATTACAAAGATTCTCTAAAGCATCAGGTAAATTTGTTTAGTTTAAAATTTAATTAAATTTTGAATTATTCAAATTGACAAATTTTCAAATTGAAAAAGTGGGTCGGAAATCCACATAAATTTTCATAAAATGACAACTACAAGATTAAAAGATAGATATGTAGCTGAAATCGTTCCTGCATTAAAGGAAAAATTTCAATACAAATCAGTAATGCAAGTGCCAAAAATTACTAAAGTTGTAATCAACAAAGGTATCGGTGCAGCAGTTGCAGATAAGAAATTAATTGATACAGGTGTTGATGAAATCACCCTTATCGCTGGACAAAAAGCAGTTGCTACAATGTCTAAGAAAGCTATTTCTAACTTTAAGTTACGTGAAAATATGCCAATTGGTGTAAAAGTAACTCTACGTGGAAATAAAATGTATGAATTCCTTGATCGCTTAATGACAGTTGCTTTACCACGTGTACGTGACTTCAAAGGTGTTTCAGATAAAGGATTCGACGGACGTGGTAACTACACTTTAGGTGTTAAAGAACAAATCATCTTCCCAGAGATTTCAATTGATAAAGTAAGTAAAATCTCTGGTATGGATATTACATTCGTTACCACTGCTGAAACAGATGAAGAAGCAAACGCATTGTTAACAGCAATGGGAATGCCTTTCGCAAATCAGAAGAAATAATTAGGTGTGAAGAGTTAGGAGTTAAGAGTCACAACTTTTTAACTCATAGCTCATAACTCAAAACTCAAAAACATAGATTCTAAACACAATGGCAAAAGAATCAGTCAAAGCAAGAGAAAGAAAAAAAGAAGCAACAGTTGCTAAATACGCTGCAAAACGTGCAGCATTAAAAGCAGCAGGTGATTATTTAGGATTAGATAAATTACCAAAAAATGCTTCTCCAGTACGTTTACACAACCGTTGTAAATTGACAGGTCGTCCAAGAGGTTATATGCGTAAATTCGGTATCAACCGTGTTACCTTCCGCCAAATGGCATCTGATGGTTTAATTCCAGGTGTAACAAAATCAAGTTGGTAGTTTTAAAAAAGTGTGAAATTTAAAGAGTTAAAATCATTGTAGAATTTGTAATAACAAACTCTAATTTATTTGTCCTTATAATTTTCACAACTCTTTAATTCAAAACAACTTGTCTTTATAAATTTAATTCCGTAATTTTGCGAGCCTTTTCAGAAATAAGGCTCGTTTCAAATATCGAAAACAATGACAGATCCAATAGCAGATTACTTAACACGATTGAGAAATGCCATCAAGGCACGTCACAGAATCGTTGAAATCCCTGCTTCTAACATCAAAAAAGAAATTACTAAGGTTCTTTTTGATAAAGGATATATTCAAAACTACAAATTTGACGATACAACTGTACAGGGTACTATCAAAATTGCATTGAAGTATAATCCTACAACTAAGCAGTCGGCAATCGTTAAATTAGAAAGAATCTCTAAGCCAGGTTTACGTAAGTACAAAGGTGCAGGGGAATTACCACGTGTATTAAACGGTTTAGGTATTTCAATTCTTTCGACATCAAAAGGCGTTATCACCGACAAAGAAGCTCGTGTGTTAAACGTAGGTGGTGAAGTTCTTTGCCACGTTTATTAATAATCACATCGCTGAAAGAAGTGACTTTAGTTTAATGATAATTCAGAAAATTAAGTAACCTTCCATTTAAGCACAAAACACAAAGTCATGTCAAGAATTGGCAAAAAAGTTATTACTATTCCTGCTGGCGTAACAGTTACAGTTGATAAGAATAACATATCAGTAAAAGGACCTAAGGGTGCTTTAGCTCGTACGATTGACCCAGATATTACAGTTGAAATTGAAGGTTCAGAAATGACCGTTGTTCGTCCTACTGAGCAAAAACGTCATAAAGCATTACACGGTTTATACCGTTCATTAATCAACAACATGGTTGTTGGTGTAAGTGAAGGTTATAAAGCTGAAATGGAAATCGTTGGGGTTGGTTATAAAGCATCAAATCAAGGAAATATCCTTGAATTAGCTTTAGGTTATTCTCACGGTGTATTTGTTCAGATTCCTAATGAGTTGAAAGTTACAACTGCAATGGAAAAAGGACAAAATCCTAAAGTTACCTTAGAAGGTATTGATAAAGAATTAGTCGGTCAAGTATCAGCAAAAATTCGCTCATTACGTAAAATCGAACCTTACAAAGGTAAAGGTATACGTTTTGTTGGTGAACAAATTCGTAGAAAAGCTGGTAAAACTGGTGGTAAGAAATAATCATAATTTGAAAATTCTTCGATTTGAAAGTTTGAAGATTAATTTGTTTAGTTTTCAAATTTTCAAATTATTTTATTTCCAAATTGAAATCGTGGGTCGGTAATCCACAAAACATATAAACATTACAATGGCTACGCAAAAAGATTCAAGAAGATTACGTATCAAGTTGTCAATCAGAGCAAAGATTTCTGGTACAGCTGAAAAGCCAAGATTATCTGTTTTTCGTTCAAATTCAGGTATCTATGCTCAAGTTATTGATGACGTAAAAGGACATACATTAGCAGCAGCTTCTTCAAAAGAATTAGGATTGACAAACGGAAACGTTGACAATGCTAAATTAGTAGGAGCAAAAGTTGCTGAAAAGGCTTTGGCAGCAGGGGTTTCAACAGTTGTTTTTGACCGTAACGGATATTTATATCATGGACGTGTTCAAGCAGTTGCTGAAGGTGCAAGAGAGGGAGGTCTTAAATTCTAATGAGTTAATTTGAAATTGGAGACAGTTTCAAATCCACAAATTTTCAAATTCAGATAAAATGTCGCAATTAATATCAAAACCAATTAAGGTTAACGAAGGCGAATTAAAAGAAAAAGTTGTTGCTATCAACCGTGTAGCGAAAGTTGTTAAAGGTGGACGTAGATTCAGTTTTTCAGCTATCGTAGTAGTAGGTGATGGTAAAGGTGTTGTTGGATTCGGTTTAGGTAAAGCAAACGAAGTTACTGATGCTATCGCAAAAGGTATTGAAGATGCTAAGAAAAACGTATTCCAAGTAGCTCTTTTAAAAGCAAGTGTACCTCACGAACAAATTGGTAAATTCTCGGGTGGTTTCGTATTGTTAAAGCCTGCAGCTCCTGGTACTGGAGTAATTGCTGGTGGTGCGATGCGTGCTGTATTAGAATCTGCTGGTGTTCATGACGTATTAGCAAAATCAAAAGGTTCTTCTAATCCACACAACGTGGTTAAAGCAACAGTAGACGCTCTTGTGAAAATGAGAAATCCTCATACAGTTGCCTTCCAAAGAGGAGTATCATTAGCAAAAGTATTTAACGGATAGTTACTCTAATTATTAGTTATGAATTATGAGTTATGAGGTCTAATGCCAATACGAATTCATAACTCATAATTTAGAATTCAAATAAGCCATGTCAAAGGTAAAAATTACACAAGTTAAGAGTACAATCAAACGCCCTGAAGTTCAGAAACGTACAATGCAAGCATTGGGTTTAGGTAAAATCAACAGAAGCGTAGAAAAAGAGTTGAACCCTGCAATCGAAGGAATGATTCGTGCGGTAAAACACATGATTGTTATCGAAAAAATCTAATTGCACTCCAGCTCTTAAGCTGTTTAGAAGCCCCATAGGGTTGAGTACAAGCGAGTTACTTCACGGTGAAGTAGCGTTTAGCAAACATTTAACAAATATTACAATGAATCTTTCTTCATTAAAACCCGCACAAGGGTCTACTAAAATTAGAAAAAGAGTAGGTCGTGGTCAGGGTTCTGGTATTGGGGCTACTTCTGCTCGTGGACATAAAGGTGCTAAATCTCGTTCAGGTTATTCACGTAAAAGTGGTTTTGAAGGTGGTCAAATGCCTCTTCAACGTCGTGTTCCTAAATTCGGTTTTAAAAATATTAATCGTGTAGAATACAAGGCTATAAACCTTGATACTTTGCAAGCATTAGCTGAGTCTGTTGGTGTATCGGTAATCAACCATGATGTATTATATCATAATGGTTTAGTTTCTAAGAATGACTTAGTTAAAATTCTTTCTCGTGGTGATGTTAAGTCAGCATTAGAGGTGACAGTAAAAGGTTTTTCAGCATCAGCGAAGGCAGCTATTGAAGCGGCTGGTGGAAAGGCAATTGTTGGATAAAATACTTATTTCCATAAGTCGAAAACCTTCGATTTATGGAAATTTTCAAATTAATCAGGATAGGCAACAGAAATATTTAAGTAATCGTGCGAAAACTGGCAACAGATTTGTATTTAAAGAAAAAGTTGAACAATTTGGATTTTTATTCCTTAACGATTATTTAAACAGATAGCATGAACAAGTTTATTAACACTATCAAAAACATTTTCTCAATAGAGGAATTAAGAGGTAGAATTCTTAATACCCTGTTGTTTATTACCTTTTTTCGCTTAGGTTCATACATTGTATTGCCAGGAGTAGATGCCAATAAATTGGATGCCAAAGGAGATGGAGGTTTATTAGGATTATTAAATATGTTCTCTGGTGGAGCATTTAATAATGCTTCAATATTTGCCTTAGGTATTATGCCTTATATTTCTGCGTCGATTGCTATTCAGTTATTGACAATTGCATTGCCATATTTTCAGAAGATGCAAAAAGATGGAGAGTCAGGACGTAAGAAACTTAATCAGATTACTCGTGTTTTAACAATATTAGTAACTGCAGCTCAAGCAACAGCTTATTTACAAACAACAATTCCAGCAGAAGCCATTATCGTGAGTGCTTGGTCATTTCGTATTTTCTCCGTGATTATTTTAATTGCAGGAACAATGTTTTGTATGTGGTTGGGGGAGAAAATTACTGATAAAGGAATTGGTAATGGTATCTCAATGCTAATTATGATTGGAATTGTGTCTCGTTTTCCAAGTTCAATTATTGGTGAAGCTCAGTCTCGTGGCATGTCAGGTGCTTTATTGTTCGTAATTGAAATGGTTGCTTTATTCTTTGTTGTAATGGGTGCTGTTATGGTAACACAAGCTGTTCGCAGAATTCCAGTACAATATGCCAAACAAGTAGTAGGTAACAGAGCATCTACAGCTGTAGGTGGTGAAAGACAATACATTCCCTTGAAACTTAATGCAGCAGGTGTGATGCCAATTATATTTGCTCAAGCATTAATGTTTGTACCCGGTTTGTTAGCAGGACAATTTGCAGATAAAAGTGAGTTTGCACAATCAGTGGTTCAGAATTTTGGTGATCCAAGTTCATGGGGGTATAATTTACTTTTTGCCTTTTTGATTATTGTGTTTACATTTTTCTATACTGCTATTTCTATTAACCCAACACAGATTTCTGATGATATGAAACGTGGTGGTGGATTCGTTCCAGGTGTTAAGCCAGGAGAAGCTACTTCCAGTTTTATTGCAGATATTTTAGATAGAATTACTCTTCCTGGAGCTATCATGTTAGCAATAATTGCAATTTTGCCAGCAGTTGCAGGTTTATTTGGAATTACACGTGGTTTTGCTTCATTTTTCGGAGGAACTTCATTGTTGATTTTGGTAGGGGTTGTGTTAGATACGCTCCAACAAATTGAAAGCTACTTGTTGATGCGTAAATACGAAGGATTGATGCAATCAGGTAGAGTACAAGGTAGAGCTCAAGCTACCGCATAATTCAAGAGAGTTGAAAGAACTCTTTACAAGATGATTTTTTTAAAAACAAATACTGAGTTAGATATAATCAGAGCAAACGGAATTATCTTGGGTCAAGCTCATGGTGAAGTTGCAAAGATTATAAAACCAGGAATTACAACAAAGGAGTTAGATAAAGTTGCTTACGAATTTATTAAAGATAATAATGGACATCCTTCATTTTTAAATTATAATGTAAGTGGCAATAAGTTTCCAGCCTCACTTTGTATCTCGGTAAATGATATTGTTGTTCACGGAATTCCGGGTAACTATCAGCTAAAAGATGGTGATATAGTTTCGATTGATTGTGGTGTTTATAAAAATGGTTACCATGCTGACAGTGCTTACACTTATGCTATTGGAAACGTAAAAGATGAAACACTAAGATTATTAAGAACTACCAAAGAATCACTTGCACTTGCAATTGAACAAGCTATTTTCGGTAAACGAATTGGCGATATTGGTTTTGCTGTCCAAAATTATTGTGAAAATTTAGGTTTTACAATAGTTAGAGAATTAGTCGGACATGGTGTTGGGAAATCTTTACATGAAAAGCCTGAAGTCGCAAACTATGGTAAACGTGGAGATGGACCAAAGTTAAAAGAGAATATGGTTATTGCTATCGAACCTATGGTAAATCAAGGTAAAAAGAGCATTCACCAAGAAAACGATGGTTGGACAATTAGAACACAAGATAGAAAACCTTCTGCTCATTTTGAACACACCGTTGCGGTTAAAAAGAACAAAGCTGATATATTGACCACTTTTAAATATATTGAAGAAGCAATTAGTAAATCTGAGTATATTGTTAAAATTTAATTATGGCAAAACAATCATCAATAGAGGTAGATGGAATCATCATTGAGGCTCTCTCAAATGCTATGTTTAGAGTAGAGTTAGAGAATACCCATCAAGTGATTGCCCATATTTCAGGAAAGATGCGGATGAATTACATCAAAATCTTACCTGGTGATAAGGTGAAATTAGAAATGTCACCTTATGATTTGAGTAAAGCAAGAATAGTGTATCGTTACAAGTAAAAAATAATTACTAAAATGAAAGTAAAAGCGTCTATAAAGAAGCGTAGTGCTGAATGCAAAGTAATTCGTCGTCACGGAAAACTTTACGTTATTAACAAGAAAAATCCAAAGTTCAAACAAAGACAAGGATGATAATATAGTAGGGTAGTTGTGAAACTTCCTTATTTAAAATCTAAAAGCTAAAAAAGTATGGCTCGTATTGCAGGGGTTGATATTCCCGATAAAAAAAGAGGCGAAATTGCTTTGACATATATTTTTGGTATAGGTCGTAGCACTGCTCAGAAAATTTTAACACAGGCTGAAATTTCTTTCGACAAAAAGGCTGGCGAATGGAACGATGAAGAAGCAAGTGCCATCCGTGCGATTATCGCTGGAGAGTTCAAAACTGAAGGTCAACTTCGTTCTGAAATCCAGTTGAACATCAAACGTTTAATGGACATTGGTTGTTATCGTGGATTACGTCACCGTAAAGGTCTTCCATTACGTGGTCAGAGAACGAAGAATAACTCTCGTACTCGTAAAGGTAAGCGTAAGACTATTGCCAATAAGAAAAAAGCAACTAAGTAAAAATTAAGCTGAGATTGAGGATACAGAGTGATTCCCAATTCGCTAAGATTCTAAGATGAGAAGGTTATTTTTTAAATGTACGTACTCAAAACTGGAATAGAAAACAAAAAAACAGATGGCACAGGCTAAAAGAAAAGACAAAGCAAAGAAGAGAATTGTTGTGATTGAACCAGTTGGTCAAGTTCACATCAAGGCTTCTTTCAACAATATCATTATCTCTATCACGAATACTCAAGGTCAAGTTATCTCTTGGGCATCTGCTGGTAAAATGGGCTTCAAAGGCTCTAAAAAGAATACTCCTTATGCTGCACAAATGGCAGCATCAAACTGTGCAGCAGTGGCAGTTGAGGCAGGTATGAAGAAAGCAGAGGTTTTTGTAAAAGGTCCAGGTGCAGGTCGTGAATCAGCTATTAGAACTGTTTCTAATGCGGGTATCGAAGTATTGTCTATCAAAGATATTACTCCACTTCCTCACAACGGATGTCGTCCTCCAAAACGTCGTAGAGTATAATTTCAGAATTTGTTCTGAATGTAAAAAAATAGCGAAGGGTAATTAGTAATTATTGCCCTTCGTTTCTTTATGTTTCATAATTACTTCATTAGTCAGAAGAGGACTAATGACTCAATTTTTATAAAATAATGGCAAGATACACAGGTCCAAAATCAAAAATTGCTCGTCGTTTCGGTGAGCCAATCTTAGGTCCAAGTAAAGCGTTAGCTCGCAAAAACTATGGTCCAGGTCAACACGGAAAAGGCAAACGTGGTAAAGTTTCAGAATATGCTTTACAATTGAAAGAAAAACAAAAAGTGAAATACACTTATGGTATTCTTGAAAAGCAATTTGAAAATTTATTCCATAAAGCGGCTGTTAGAGAAGGTATCAAAGGTGAAAACTTATTGAAACTTTGTGAAGCACGTTTAGATAATACTGTTTACCGTTTAGGAATTGCTCCAACTCGTCGTGCTGCACGTCAGTTAGTTATTCACAAGCATATCATGGTTGATGGAGAGATTGTAAACATCCCTTCATATTCATTAAAGCCAGGTCAATTAGTAAGTGTTCGTGAGAAGTCAAAATCTTTAGAAGTAGTTACAAACTCATTGACTGGAAAAGCAGGTAAACGTTTTAATTGGTTAGAATGGGATGCACCAACAATGACTGGCGTATTTGTTTCTTACCCTGAGCGTTCAGATATTCCTGAAAACTTTAATGAGCAGGCAATCGTCGAACTTTACTCGAAGTAATCATAATAATATTATTCTTCGGAATTTTATTAGCAATATACATTCTGGAATTAGATTTGACAGCATAGTTTTATGCTGTCAAGTCTGTTTTAAACAATATTTCCCAAGTTGTCAATTCGCTAAATTTATTAGTGAAAAATGAAACTAAAATTTTTTCAAACTTGTAATATAAACGATAAGTTTATGATTGTCAAGTTATTTTTGTAAATATTTTATGGAATATTCGTTGAATCACAGAGTTTATTTGTAAATTGCGAATCGGTTACTCTATTCTTAATACATTCCAAGGTAAATTACGCTACGAAATATGTCAATATTAGCATTCCAAATGCCCGATAAAGTTGTCATGGAAAAAGCCGACGACTTTCACGGGTTATTTGAGTTTAAGCCACTCGAAAAAGGCTATGGCGTTACAATCGGTAATGCACTTCGTAGAATCTTATTGTCTTCGTTAGAAGGCTACGCTATCACAAGCGTTAAGGTTGGAGGAGTTCAGCACGAATTTTCAGCCATTGAAGGCGTGATTGAGGATATGACTGAGATTATCTTGAACTTGAAGAAAGTTCGTTTTAAGAAATCTCAAGAAATTCTCGAAAACAAAATTAACGTTAGAGTTAAAGGTCAGACGACTTTGAAGGCGGGTGATATTTCTAAATTTACTAACTACTTTGATATCTTGAATCCAGATTTAGTTATCTGTAATCTTGATGAATCTAAAGAGTTTGAGATGGAAATCATCGTTGAGAAAGGTCGTGGTTATGTTCCTTCTGACGAAGTTAGAAATTCTGAACCTCCGTTCGGACACATCCCAATTGATGCTATTTATACGCCAATCAAAAACGTAAAATTTAGTATTGAAAACACTCGTGTTGAACAAAAGACAGATTACGAAAAGTTAGTTATTGACATTGAAACGGATGGTTCAATCCACCCAGAAGATGCCTTGAAAGGAGCTGCGTATATCTTGATTCAACACTTCATGTTATTCTCTGACCAAACAATGACTTTCGAGTCGATGAAGGCAGAAGAAGACAATGTTGTGGATGAAGAAATGTTACACATGAGAAAATTGTTGAAAACACCATTGGCAGATTTAGATTTGTCAGTACGTGCTTACAACTGTTTAAAATCAGCAGATGTGAAAACATTGGGTGATTTAGCAAGATTAGAAATTTCAGATATGATGAAATTCCGTAATTTCGGTAAGAAATCATTGACAGAATTAGAGCAATTAATTGAAGATAAAGGACTTCATTTTGGTATGGACGTTGTTCGTTACCGTTTAGATGAGGACTGATTCTGACTTGAAAAGATAAGGTTAATGTAATATTTAACCCTATCTTTTTATTTTTTAACTATAAGTAGTAATAGGTGAGTTGATGTGAATTAACTTAACCGCAGTGATAGGTACTTTTCCGATGGGGAAATTATTAGTCATTTTAAACTTACTCCAACACAATGAGACACGGTAAAAAAAACAACCATTTAGGTAGAACTGCTCCTCACAGAGCGGCTATGTTGTCAAACATGGCAACTTCATTGATTCTTCATAAAAGAATCGAAACTACATTAGCGAAAGCTAAGGAATTAAGAAAATACGCAGAGCCTTTGATTACAAAAGGTAAAACTGATGATACAAACAATCGTCGTGTTGTATTCTCTTATTTACAAAGCAAAGAGGCTGTAAAAGAACTTTTTGGTGTAGTTGCTGAGAAAGTGGCAAATCGCCCAGGTGGTTATACAAGAATTATTAAGTTAGGTAATCGTCTTGGTGATAACGCTGAGATGTGCTTAATGGAATTAGTTGACTTCAATGAGACTATGTTAGCTGCTACTGAAGAGAAAGCTGTTAAAACACGTCGTAGTCGCAGAGGTGGTGCTAAGAAAGAAGAAACTGCTGTTGAAGCTGTTGCTCCTGCTACTGAAGCTCCTTCTGCTGAGGTTGTTGAAGATGAAACTCCAGCTACTGAAACTTCTGAGGAAGAGAAGACTGCTGAGTAATTCTAAGAAAACGCATATTAAAAAGGTCTTGACTTCGGTCGAGACCTTTTTTTTGTCCCAAAATTGGTGGTTGGCATTGTTAACACATATAAATTAATTATTTAGTAAAGCTTATTAATTGGTGTTATGATTAAAATACTGAAAATTTGTGGTTCAAAATTAATTTCCATTTGGTTTTATACCGGGAAATAATCTAAACGCATCAACAAAACGTATAATGAAAATTTTTACTTACCTCATACTGAATCTGACAACTCCGTCTGATTCGGTTCTTAAAATTCATAGTACCTCATTGGATGAAGTAACGGTGATAGCTCAACGAAACGAACAGCAAGTATTTAACACGATGGGTTCAGTATCTGTTATTAATGCAAAAAATCTTAAAAACTATCAAGTTAGAAGCACTCCTGAGAGCTTATTTGGTACAGTTGGTACTTTTATCCAAAAAACAAATCATGGAGGTGGCTCTGTATTTATGCGTGGTTTGACAGGTAATCAAACTTTGTTGTTAATAGATGGAATACGTTTGAATAATAGTACATTTCGATATGGGCCTAACCAATATTTGAATAGTGTTGACCCTTTTTTGATTCAAGGTCTGGATATTTATCGTGGTGGTGGTTCGGTACAATATGGTTCAGATGCTTTGGGAGGGACATTGCAAATAAGGACTGCTGACCCTGTTTTTGCTTGTGATAAACCAATCATTCGTGGAAATGCCTTAGTACGTTATGGAACGTCGAATTTAGAGAAAACATTGCGAACAGAATTAAATTTTGCTACTCAAAAAATGGCAATTAAAGGCGGATTGAGCCTAAAAAAGTTTGGCGATTTAATTGGTGGGGATACAACGGGCGTTCAAACACCTTCAGGATATAACGAGATAGGTTATGATTTTAAGGCTAAATTTATCCTTTCGAGGAGAGTTGATTTGACCGTTGCTCACCAGTCTTTAGAGCAAAAAAACGTTCCTGTTTACCACAAAGTTCGTTTAGAAAATTTTAAGATTAATGAGATGTCTCCGCAGAAAAGAAGTCTTTCTTATGCTCAACTTGATTTTGCTCCTGATAATAAATTGATGAAAAATATTGCTTTGAATTTATCTTACCAAGGCACGGAAGAAGGGAGAAACTCTCAAAAAAATGGCTCAAGTGTTTATAGAATTGAAAATGACCAAGTAAAAACGTTTGGGTCATTTGTAAATGTACAGTCGGATATTTTACCAAATTGGACAGCAAGTTCTGGTATTGAATACTATGCAGATAAAATTAATAGTACCAAAAGTGATATTGACCAAAAGACTAATTTGGCAACTAACGGTAGAGGATTGTATCCAGATGGTTCAAGTTTTCAGAGCTATGCTTTTTATTCGTTGCATGATGTTACTATTAATCAATGGGATTTGGATGTTGGTACTCGATTTAATGCGTATTCAATTGATGTAAATGACCAAACTTTGGGGAAAGTGAATGTTAAACCACAAGCATGGGTTGGGAATTTGGGATTGGGCTATCATATTGCTAATCATTCGCTAACTTATTTGACGTTTAATACAGGTTTTAGAGCTCCTAATATTGATGATATGGGAACATTGGGAATTGTTGATTTTCGTTATGAATTGCCGACTGCTTCGTTGAAACCTGAAAATTCATATAATCTTGAGTTTGGGTATAAATTGAAAACCTCAACATTTGCTTCAACGCTTTCTTTGTATCATAATCAGCTAAGAAATTTGATTACAAGAGTTAAAGTTGAAGGACAAAAAATAAATGATTATCAAGTTTACAGGAAAGAAAATGTTGAAAAGGCTTACATTCAAGGCTTTGAGTGGAGTACAGAATGGTTTGTTAGTGACAATTTGAGAACTTATACAGATTTGACTTATACTTATGGTCAGAATGAAACAAAAAATGAGCCTGTAAGAAGAATTCCACCATTAACAGGACGAATAGGCTTACATTATCAAGCTGGAAAATCATTTTTCGTTAAATTGGAAGATATTTTTGCAGCAAAACAAGACCGTTTGGCACAAGGTGATAAAGATGATAATAGAATTGCAAAGGGTGGAACAAACGGTTGGAATGTCGTAAATATTTATTCGGGATATGAATATGAAAATTTTAGTTTGATTGGCTCATTTCAGAATTTATTTGATGTTGATTATCGAACGCATGGCTCTGGTATTAATGGCGTTGGAAGAAGTTTAATCACGACATTGATGTATAAGTTTTAAAGAAATTCACCTCAATAAAAAATCCCCATAAAGCGATTTATGGGGATTTTTTATTGAGATAAATAGGTTAAAATATATTTTTCAAAAGTAACCAATCTGGTAATTCTGTGAAATGTAATAGATGAGGAATAAGTATTTTACCATTTTCTAATCACCAATAACCACGTAATTAATCGTCATCATCTTCTTTTTCTACTTTCGCAGGGATTTTGACGAAAGCACTTCTTTTAGGAGCAGGCATTTTGCTTTTTTCGCCTCTCATTACCTTCCAAATATCTTCATTAAAAGCTAAGTCTGGAGCAGCATCTTCGTGCGAAAAGTCGAAATTAACTCGTCTTTTTCCTGTGTTGAGGGCTGTGTTTCTTTCATTTATATCCACATTTTCAGCCAATGCAATGTATGGTGTTAAGTCGATATTCTTTGAAAAACACTTAAATAATGGCGTAGCAGCGGCATCATATTGACTCATTGGCGGAATACCTAAAATTAATTCCATTGTTCTCAACATTCCCGAAGTTGAATACATTGTGTGGTCAACAAATTTTCTTTTGGTGTAAGGACTAATGAGATAAGCCGTTGAACGGTGAGCGTCCACATGGTCTGAGCCATTTTGAGCATCATCTTCTAAAATAAATACGGCAGATTCTTTCCATATTTTAGACTTTGAAAGGTGCTCGATGAATTTTCCAACTGCCAAATCATTGTCTGCAATGGCTGCCTCGACGCTAAATGCACCTTTTCGAGAGCCAGAAGTATGGTCATTTCCCATGCGAAGACTATTGAAACGTGGAACGGCATTAATGGCTAGTAATGAATCAAAATCGGCTTCCCACTGTTTTTCACGGTCAGAATCTTTGAAATTCATATCCCAGCCTCGATATTTTTGGCAAACGTTTCCTTTTACGCCTGCATAATTTCCAATTCCACCATCTGCGAATTCACCATAAGTTCTAAACGGAATATTGGCTCTTTGGCAAAAATCCCAAATAAAACCATTTTTAGGATAGGCTATTTCTCTTTGACCTTCGTAGTCGTAAGAACCACCACGACCGCCGTAACTTGTAACCCAGTTTTTTTCAACATAATCATTAGCATAAGCCGCAGTTGACCAGTTATGTCCATCGGCTGAAACTTCTGCGTCTACGTAAAAATTATCCAATAAGACAAAATCTTTCACCAATTTATGTTGATTTGGCGTTAGTTTTTCAGGGAAAATACAAAGCTGAGGGTCGCCATTGCCTTCTTTTATGTCACCCAAAACTTGGTCGTAAGTTCTATTTTCTTTAATGATATAAAAAACGTATTTGATAGGAGATTTATCACCAACTTTCATTGGAATTGGGTTTCCTGCTTCGCCCATTGCCAAAGCCTCTTTTTCTTTGCTATAAGGCGTATTCTGGAAAACAACTTGCGAATAAGTTGCTAATGTTTGCTCGTCGGGCGAATCAATGATAGAAAGTGTCCCTTTGAGTAAACCCGCAATATATTCAACTACTTCTTTATTGGCTTCTGGGTTTGCTCCAACTTCTTGCGGTTTCTTTTTTGCCAATGGATTTGGCCCTTTCGGGTTTGGTTTTGAGCTAAAACCTTTACCATTTGTTACATAAATTTTATTGCCAATTGTTTTCACTGAAGTCGGATACCAACCCGTTGGGATAAATCCTTTTGAAATACTTTTTCCTTTTTGAGAAATATCAAAAACGGCTAAACAATTATTGTCCGCATTGGCAATGTAAAGCGTGTTTTCGTCGGGAGAGAGAGCTACACCATTGGGAGTTGAACCAATAGGAGCGTTTGGAAATAGGGAAGCTGAAATATGCTCAATGGTTGAATGGGAAGCCGTTTCGATAACTGAAACTGTATTATCATTACCATTTGGAACGAATAAATACTTGCCATTTTTCGTGAAAACCATATCGTTGGGGTGACTATTGGTTGGTATTTCAGCCGTTAATTTTTCCTGTTGCAAATCATAAACTACAACTTTTGAACCACCCCAAAGCGTAATATAAAGCTCGTTGCCTTGTGGAGTGAGCATACACGTGTAAGGCTCGGCCGTTAATTTTTCTTCTTTCAAAACCTTACGTTCCTTCAAATCGCAGATGAAAAGAGATTTTGAATCTTTAGCTACAACGTAAAGACGGTTATTTTTTGAATCAACGCATAAACCCGCAGGAGAAATTTTACTTTTAGGGAAAACTTCACCTAATTTGATTTCACCATCTTGGATTAATTTCTGATTTTCAATTTTATAAATCACGATAATATTGTCGTTTCCACCCGAAGCATAAATATATTTTTCATCTTCGCTAAAAGCTAAACCAACCCATGATTTTTTGATAATTACATCGTCAAGTACCTTTTCTGTGGCAACGTCAATTAAGGTAATGCTTTGGATACTTTGCCCGTTGTTGGTTACAGCCATTAATTTCTGAGAAGGCGAAACAACCAAATTTAAAGGTAAGTCGTTGAGTGGAAGGCTCGTTCCCACGGGCGTTAGCGACCAACCGTTGGGTAATGTGACACGTTTTGCTGTTAGATTTGCTAATAAAGGGTCGTTGCCTTTGGATAAATTACTTTGTTTAGGATTACAAGCCCAAAAAAAGCAAGCAATCAGGGAAAGAAATAAAAATTGTTTCATTTGTTGGAAGGGTTCTTTGTTATAGACAATAAACAGCAAAAAACGGCTACCGAAGCAACCGTTTTTTTATATAAAAATTTAAAGAGATTTTAGAATGAATATCTTAAACCTAATTGGATTCTCCAAGGAGTTCCGCCAGCAGTAGAAAGTTTACGACCAGCACCTGTTTCAACATTGTAGTTATAATTTTGTGTTGTTTGGTTAAAACCTGTCATTGAAACTAAGTTAATATTTCCGTGATTATAACTTACACCTTGTTCTTTATTTAGTAGGTTCATAAAGTTAAAACAATCGGCAGAAAGAGCAATATTATGTTTATTGAACAAACGGAAGTCTTTCGTTAAACGTAAGTCAATAGTATAATAGAATGGATTTACACCTCCATTTCTTTGAGCAACTTTACCAATATTTTCACGAATATAAGTTTTCACACTTTGCGTTACGTCTGGATTATCCAATAAACCTTGAATCCCTTTTTTTACTGCTTCTGGAACATTCGCACCATTTGGGTCGAAAACATAAGCTAAATCATTCGTTAAAACAAAGTCTCCGTTGATACTTTTGTTTCCACCTACTAAAAATGAATAACGAGTTCCGCCAACGCCATTAAAAATGGCACCTAATTGAAAACCTTTTACCGTTGGTGTAGCTGCCGAAACGACTAATTTATCAGAAAATTGGTCATCAGAATAAGAAACAGTTTGGTCTCTTGGGTCATCCACAACAGGACGGAAAGTAGAAGTATTAGCAACACAGCAGTTGAATGAAGAATTATCTTTTGTGTCATTTTTAGTATAGCTAATGGTAAAATATCCGTCTCTACCAATTTTCATACTGGCATCAATTACTACCGCCATTTGGTCTAATTTTCCAGACGATTCTAATTCAAGCACACGTCCTAACTCAGTTGTTTTACGTCCTTTTGTCCAGTCTGTTGAACCATTGGCAGGAATTGTATTGGCAGGAACATAAACACCACGATTGGCTTCGTTGCTTAATGTAAAATAAGGTTGGTCAACGATATTTCTGTCGTAATAAACATAATTATTCACTGTTTTCGACCACAATAAATTGATACCTGCTCTGAATCTTGAATTGAAGAAACGGTTATAGGAGAAGTTCAATTTATAAATTGATGGAACTTGGAAATTGTCACTTACCGCATTGGTGGTTGAAATATAACTTGTCCCCGCAGGAATACCTGGCGTTGTAGCAGGATTGTTGCGATATGATACAAAATCAGGAGTTGGTACACCCGTTCCAGATACGTCAATTGAGCCTACAATTGTTCCACTATTTTGGATATTGTTCAACTGTAAATACGAAACTGGCTGAGCTGAAAATATACCCCCACCAAATTTAACTAAGTCTTTTTGACGACCTTCCACATCCCAAGTTAATTGGAATCTTGGTTGAATATTGTTGAAATCAGCTAAAGAATTATTGGTTTTGATTAATAATTTACTTTCGGTAACGGGGTTTTTATCACCTTGTTTAAAGAAAATTGTGGCATCATAACGTAAGCCTGCCATAGCCGTAACATTTTTAAAAGGTTCAAAATCTACTTGAGCAAAAACCGCTAAATCAAGTAAAGATTGTTGAACGGCAGGATTTACCAATGGCACTTCACGAGCGTAACGGCTTGGTTTCATATCAACAAAATCCTTTAAACTCGAAAAGAAGAAACGTCCGTTCATTTCGTTTACAATTTTAGAATCCAAGAATGTCAACATATTATCCGTTCCGAATTTGAAATTAAGATTTCCCTTTCTCCAATAAGTTGTATTGGCTAATTGAAAAGTTTTATCTTTAGCGTATTCTGTACCAAAACGCTGACCTCCAAACTGAACCGTTCTTGTTTGTGTTGCATTGGGATTTGTTGCCGTAGGAATTACCGAACTCACGGTAATAATGGCTCTTGGAATATTTTCAGAAGGTAAATCTGGATTGACAATATAATTACGAGAAACCGTTTGAAATTGAAATTTCAATTCGTTTGTTAAATCAGGGGCTAAATCAGAACGTAAAGAAAGTAATGAACTATTTTCAGTTGATTTAAACCCAATCCAACTTTCTAATAAATTGACATTTGAGTTATCACTTGTTGACAAGGGACTTAACCAAGTAGTTAAGTTGTTACGAAATGTCAATTTATTTTTCTCATTTATCTGCCAATCAATACGAGCAAAAATAGCATTAGCTTCAGTTTGTCGTGAAAAATCTCCGTATTGAGGTGTATTTTTCATGCCGTATTTTTCTCTGGCAACGGCAATCAATTGGTCTAAATTTGCTTTTGAAATTCCAAAATTTTGTTCTTGTAAAGCATTAAAAACAGGAGCAATTTGAAAAGGAATCGTTTCATTTTGACGGTCGAAAGCGACAAAATAATGTAGTTTGTCTTTAATGAAAGCTCCTCCTAAAGAAAAACCGTACTGTTTTTGGTCAATATTAGTTGTTCTTGGCGTACCGTTGGCATTGTATTCACTGTTCAATGGAAATAATTTATTGCCAAATAAAGTAGCTTGGCTGGCACGTTGATAGAAAAACGCTGAACCTTCCATCGTGTTTGTACCGTTTTTGGTAACGGCATTTAACGAACCTCCACCCTGACGACCCTGCGTAACATCATAATTATTAGTTGAAATTTGATATTCACGAATGGCTTCTTGCGAAATGGTGTAAGGGCCATTCCCAACGGCTCCGTTGGTGTACATACTTCTTGCATTTACACCGTCCATAGTAACGTTGGTGGACGAACTTCTTTGTCCACTAAAACTACCATTTTTCCCTTGCAAAGGAGAAAGAGCCGTTAAAGCAGTAAAATTTCTGCCTTCCATCGGTAACTGTTTCATCTGTAAGGAAGTCACGGCAAGAGCCGCTCCTGCACGTTCTGTTTCCTTATTGATGAAAGAATTTGCATTGACCGTTACTTCGGATAATTGGGTATTTCCTTGTAATAATTTGGCATCAACTTTCAGTTTATCGCCTTGATTTAAGGCATAATTTGAGAATTTTTGTGTTTGATAGCCCACAAAAGAAATGGTGATGGAGTAGGGTTTGCCGAGAGGAAGCTGTTGAAGTTGATATTCACCTTGTACATTCGTGACAGTTCCAGTTTGAAAACCAGTCGATTCGTTTTTAACTCGAACCGTGACACCTGGAATAATTTCGCCTTTTTCGTCAGTAATTTTTCCAGAAATGGTTGCATCAGTACCTTGCCCAAAGGATTGACTGCTTAAGAATAATACTAAAATAAGGGGGAGTATTTTCCTTATTGGATTTTTATCAAAGAATAAGAGCGTAAGCGTTTTCATGATATGAAGTTTGTTTTTTGAATAAATGAATGCAAAACTACCTTCGTTATTTTAGATGAAATAGGTATAAATATTATCAAATTATGAAGTGCAAAAACTTTAAATACAGGTAATTTATCTTGTTAAAAAAGCTCAAACGTTAATTTTTAGCTCATAATGAGATTACCTGATGTTAATAATTAAAGTATCGAAAAAGTTAGTATGAGTTTATGATTAAGTAGATAAATGGATTTCTTTTTGGAAAGAATGTTTTAGGAAGCGGATGAGTGATAACTTTACGGCAGGAATTGATTTAAAAAAATCAAACTAAAATATCATTAAAGAGTTTTGGAATAATGCAGACAAATCAAAATATAAAAAACCGTCTTTTTCCCGTCTTTTTGAAGTTGGAAGAACTAAACGTGTTGTTAGTAGGGGGCGGAAATGTTGGCTTGGAAAAGCTATCAGCGATGTTAAATAATAGTCCAGATTCAACTGTGACAGTGGTTGCAGATATGTTTCGAGATGAAATCAGAGAATACGTTAAAGATTATCCAAAGGTAACTTTGGTAGAAAGGAGATTTGATTTTAATGACCTGAATGATAAAGATTTGGTTGTTTTGGCGACAGATAATCCTGATTTACACGCCAGTATCAAACGAGTGACGGCTGAACGTCATATTCTGTGTAATGTAGCAGATACGCCCGATTTATGCGATTTCTATTTGGGTTCAATCGTTCAGAAAGGAGATTTGAAAATCGGGATTTCTACCAACGGAAAATCGCCAACGATGGCAAAACGAATGCGTGAATTTTTAGATGATATTATTCCCGAAAATATTCAACAATTGTTAGATAACCTTCGAGAAATCAGAAAGTCCATTAAAGGTGATTTTCAAGAAAAAATTCGAGTTTTGAATGAAGTAACCGAAAAGATGGTAAATGACCGAAAGCCGTAAGTTATTGTTTTGAATTTTGGTCTTTGATATTGATTAATTCTGTGTCCGACATAATACCAATATCAATCAATAATTTTGAAAACTGGGGCGTAAAATGTTCAATAGAATTAATATCCGAAAGGTATGGGAGTAAATAATATGATTTGCGTAATTCGTGCATTCCGTCACAAGTGGAACGAATAATGTTAGGATTTCCCCAAGTTTTATTTTGAAAAACCTCTTCGATAACGGATTTCATGCCCAATAAATAATAAGTGCCACTATTGGTCGGTCCAAGTACACAATCGTGTGTATTGAGGGCATAATATGATTTTGTAAGATGCCAAAGAGTTAATTCTGTCACATCTCCCCAAATGATACAAGCTTGTTTAATGGGCTGTGTTTCTAAATTAAAGACATACTCAAACGCATTTTTCATACGTTCGCCCATATTTTTACCTTGTTGTAATTGCTTTTCATACTCAGTATTACTCCAATTGTCATTTTGGTCGATGTAGTCAGAATAAAATATGATTTTAGTATGTAATAGTTGGTCAGTAATTGACTGAGTAACCTGTGACAAAACCTTTTGGATAGCCAACGTTTTTTCAATGCCAATCTCTTGAGCAAGGTTACTATTTTCTCTCTTTTGTGAATTGTCAATAAAAATAATTAGAGCGTGTTGATGAGACATTACTTTGTTTAAGGCTTGTTTAACAGAAAATGATTTCTTGTTTTTGTCCTATTTCAAGATAGGTAATGAACATTAATCTCACAAATAATAAAAAATATTTTTGATAAAACAGGGCTTTGAATGAGCTTATGAACAGTATTTTCGAAAAAAAGGATTGAATTTATAAATACAGGTTTAAATATTTAATTATAAATTCTCAAAAAATAAATAGGAGGAGGTGAATTTTGTGGAACTTTCTCTTAGACAAAAATAAAGCCTGTAAGATTTCAAAATCTTACAGGCTTTATTGAGTTATAATCAGAATAACTATTTCAATAATTGATAAACAATGAATGCTGAAACATAAGCTAAAGTAGTCATGTAAAAGAATTGAATGGTTGGATATTTCCAAGATTTGGTTTCTCGATAAGTGGTTGCGAGTGTACTCATGCACTGCATAGCAAAAGCATAGAAAATGAGTAGTGAAAAACCTAAAGCAGTATCGTACAAAGGTTTACCAGTTGCGGGGTTGATTTCTGCCCGCATTCTGTTCATCACAGTGGCGTTTTCGTCTTCAACTTCGCCACCCAAACTATAAATAGTTGACATTGTACCCACAAAAACTTCACGAGCGGCGAAAGATGTTATTAAAGCAATACCAATTTTCCAGTCATATCCTAAAGGTTTGATAGCTGGCTCAATGAACTTACCAAAATGTCCTGCATAAGAATTTTCTAATTTTTGGGCTGCAATTTTATTTTCTAAATCTATTCCAGAAAGAGTTGGATATTGCATTTTGACATTAATTTCAGCCTGTTCGATGGCATCACCTGGGCCATAACTGGCAAAAACCCAAAGAACAATTGAAATGGCAACAATAATTTTTCCTGCTTCAAAAACAAAGGCTTTGGTAGAATTCCAAATGGTAAACAAAACGTGTGAAAAACGTGGACCTTTGTATGAAGGCAATTCCATGATAAAATAACTTCTTTCTTTTACTTTCAGAAGGATTTTCATAACCCAAGCTGAAAACAATGCCATGAAAAATCCTAATAAATACAAAGCAAATAAGGCAACTCCTTGTAAATTGAAAATGCCAAAAAGAGTGCTTTTTTCGGGAACAACTAAAGCAATAAGAACGGTATAAATAGGTAAACGAGCTGAACATGACATCAGGGGCGTTACCATGATGGTGATTAATCGGTCTTTCCAAGAAGTAATACTGCGGGTACTCATAATGGCAGGAACGGCACAGGCAACTCCAGAAATGAGTGGCACTACCGATTTCCCATTTAAGCCAAAACGTCGCATGAGTTTGTCCATAATAAACATTACTCTCGACATATACCCTGTTTCTTCCAAGAGTGAAATAAACAAAAACAAAAAGGCAATTTGAGGAATGAAAATCAAAACACCGCCAATACCTGCAATCAATCCGTCGGTCAATAAATCGGTTAGTTTGGTAGGAGGGAGTTGAGATTTTAAGAAATCATTTAATTGAGCAACTCCGCCATCAATCAAGTCCATTGGGTAGGTTGCCCATGTGAAAATGGCTTGGAACATGATGAATAATATTCCCAAGAAAATAAAATATCCCCAAAAACGGTGTAAGAATATTTTGTCTAAACGGTCAGTCCAAGTGTTAACGACTTCATCTTCAACAGGCATTTGGTGGAGGCAATTATCCACAATTTCGTTGAGTTGAGCGTATCTTGCCATTGTCTCTTTCGACTGTGCATTTTGCGTATTCCAACCGTATTTTTCTTGTAATTTATCAAAGCCTACTCTTTGTTGTGTATTAAATTGCTGTAAATTATCGTGTTCTGAAAGCCATAAAAGAGCGTGATAGTCGTCCGTTTCGCCATATTTCTGCTTAATTTCTGATACCAATTCATCAGAATATTCCATAGGTAGCGAATCATTTGAATTATAGCCAGATTCTAAGGTTTTGTTAACCGCCAAACGCAAACCATTTAAGCCAATTCCTTTTTTAGCATTCACTTCGGCAACTTCTACGTTGAGTTCTCGGGCTAATTTTACAGAATTGATGACAATACCTTGATTTTCAGCAACGTCAATCATGTTTAATGCCAAAACAGTAGGAATCCCTAAATCTCGTACTTGACTAAATAACAAAAGGTTACGTTTAATATTAGACGCATCAACTACCACAATGGCTAAATCTGGATAATCAGGGTGTTGAGGGTTTGCCAAAATATTGATAACCACTTGTTCATCAACTGATTTTGGGTAAATACTATAAATTCCGGGTAAATCCAGAATTTCCGCATCTCCACCATTATCCAAGTGCCACTTGCCAATTAGCATATCCATTGTAACACCAGGGAAATTACCAGTTTTTTGGCGTAAACCCGTTATAGAGTTAAACAGTGAAGATTTTCCTGCGTTTGGATTGCCGATAAGGGCTATTTTAGGTAATTTTTTCAAAATTTTTAATCCGTTTTATTGGCTATCGTTTATAAGTGATTAGTAAAGTGGATAAACCAATAGTTGAAACTCTAAGCTACAATAATTGTTGCGGCTTCGTCCTTTCGCATAGAAAGAACATACCCCGATACTTTGACCGCAATAGGGTCGCCGAAGGGAGCAATGTGCGTCATGGTAACTTGTGTACCGGGTAAACAGCCCATTTCTAATAATTTTAGAGAAAGACCTTCATCGGTAAAATTCACGATGATTCCTCTTTCACCTATTTTCAAATCTGCTATGGTTTTCAAATTCAGTTATCGGTTATCAGTAAACAGTTATCAGTGCTTAAAAGTTATGCGAGTCGTCTCGTTGCTGTATAACTGAAAATACTCTTATTTAGATTTATTCAAAACAAAACAAAATTACCAAAGAGTTCCTTCATTGTAAACTATTCGGGAGGAAAACATTTTCCATTATCAAAATATTATTTTGTTTACGTGCGTGAGGTTTGTTTGTGTCGTAACTTTGTGGGTGAGTTAGGGCTTGAGTTTTAGGGTTTGGGCGTTAGATATTTCCATGAGAGAATTTCTGCCATTTGTTACCTATATCCTAACCCCTAAAACCCAATCCCTAATAAAATGCTAAAAGAAATAAAAGCACTGATTGATAAAGAAATAAGGCTGGAACTTCGGCAGAAATATGCACTTAACGGAATGTTATTGTATATCGTAAGTACCGTTTATGTTTGTTATTTATCATTTAGGTTGAAGTCGAATCAAATAGATAAGCTTACGTGGAATACCTTATTTTGGATTATTTTATTGTTTACAGCGATGAATGCCATTGCAAAGAGTTTTACACAAGAGCGTTTTGGAAGGTTATTATATTATTATACGTTGGCAAGTCCAGTTGGGATAATTCTTTCAAAAATTATTTACAATACAATTTTGATGTTGGTTTTGGCATTAGTCGGCTTTGGCGTTTATGCCGTTGTAATGGGCAATCCTGTGGAAGATATGGGAATTTATCTGTTAAGCATTGTTTTGGGAGCAGTTGGGTTTTCGAGTACGCTAACAATGGTAGCAGGAATTGCCTCAAAAGCAGAAAATAGTGCCACACTCATGGCAATTTTGAGTTTCCCGATTATTATTCCGATGTTAATAATGCTCTTGAAAATCTCCAAAAATGCCCTTGATGGATTAGACAGAGGAAGTAGTTTAGACGAAATCTTGACGCTTTTAGCAATTGATGGAATTGTATTGGTTTTAAGCGTGATTCTGTTCCCGTATTTGTGGAGGAGCTAATTCAGTTTACAATTATCAGTAAACAGTTAATAGAAAATAGAGATTAAAAAGTATAGTGATATAAAATAGACTTATCAATGAATGTTTTAGAGGTTTACAGGCTAACTATTTGCAGTCCGACTGATAACTGATAATTGTTTACTGATAACTGGTATTATGAAAAACAATTGGTATAAATTCTTAGCCGTAGGGCTACTTTACTATGTATTAATTTGGGGATTTCTTGGTAGAATTCCACGTCAGCCTGTTTTGCATGAGACAGCACGTAATTTGTATTTTCACGTACCCATGTGGTTCGGGATGTTTACGATGTTGAGTGTGTCGGTTTGGAATTCAATCAAATACCTACGTAGTCCACAAACGTTATTTGATACAAAAGCTGCTGAATACGCCAGTACAGGAATTTTATTCGGAATTGTTGGGATTGCAACGGGAAGTATTTGGGCAAGATATACGTGGGGAGCTTGGTGGACAAATGATGTAAAACTCAATGGTGCGGCAATCGGATTGTTGATTTATTTCGCTTATATCATCTTGCGTGGTTCATTCAACGATGAACAACAAAGGGCAAGAATTTCTGCCATTTACAATATTTTTGCGGTAGCCTTGTTGATACCTTTATTGATTATTCTTCCAAGAATGACCGATTCTCTTCATCCAGGAAATGGTGGAAATCCAGGTTTTAAACCAATGGATACCGAGCATACCATGAGAATTGTATTTTACCCTGCGTGTCTTGGTTGGATTTGTCTGGGTTATTGGATTACTAATTTGAGATTGAGACTGAAAAAAATTGAACAGAGTTTAGCTGAAAATTAGTCCATATTGAATCAATCTTAAAATAATTTTGAAGACTTTATAATATTTTAAAATGAAAAAATTACTTTCCCTAATCACGTTTTTATTAATCTCGGTAAGTTTGTTCGCCCAAGATAATGCTTCTAATGAAATAGACATGGCAGACAAATTGTATGCTGATGGTAGAATTTATGTAGTTGTAGCTGTCGTTGCAACCATTTTTACGGGCATCATCGTTTATTTAATAAACCTTGATAGTAAAATTTCAAAGTTAGAAAAACAATTAAAAAAATAGGTTTTAGGTGTTGGTTATTAGGTTTTAGTATTTACAAACTTACATACTAAAACCTAATCACTAACCCCTAAATCCTAACAACTAAATATGAAAAAGACACATATTTTTGGACTTATCGTGATTGCTATTGCTGTTGCAATCCTTGTTTCAACGGGTACAGAAGCAAGTACCTATACTGATTTTGCAGATGCAGAAGTGAAGGCTAAAAGCGGTGATGTAAATCAAGTTCATGTGGTAGGTAAACTAAAGAAAAGTGCTACTGGTGATATTGAGGATTTGATTTATAACCCAGCCATTGATGCCAATCACTTAGAATTTACGTTAACTGATAACAAAGGTCGTTCACAAAAAGTAGTATATAATGCTCCTAAACCACAAGATTTAGGTAAGGCAGAACAAATCGTTATTATTGGTAGCATGGAAGGACAGGTTTTCAAGTGTGAGAAAATTTTGTTGAAATGTCCTTCAAAATATCAAGACGGTAATGCTGAATTTAAAGAAGTAGAAAAAACAGCAAAACAGTCATAATTATAAACTCTTAGCAATTATAAGAGACAGTAGTTTGAGGCTACACAGAGAACCACAGAGGTTAGAAATGAGAGCCACAGAGGTTTTTAAAGTATATTTTCTGTGGCTCTCATTTTTCACTGTGGTTCTTTGTGTAGCCTCATTTTCACAAGTATTAAATTAAGTACCCAAAACAAAAATGTTTCATACAACCATCGGAAATATAGGTCATTTGTTTATTATTCTGTCATTTGTGGCATCAGTAATTGCAACTTTTGGCTATTTCAAATCTGTACAAACCACTGATTTAGACCAACAAGAATCTTGGAAACGCTTTTCTCGCTATGCTTTTTATGTGCATGGTGCAGCAGTTGTGGGAGTGATAATTTCTTTATTCTCAATTATTTATAACCATTATTTTGAGTATCATTACGCTTGGTCGCACTCGTCCAAAGCATTGCCTGTTTATTATATTATTTCTTGTTTCTGGGAAGGGCAGGAGGGAAGTTTCCTCCTGTGGATATTTTGGCACGCCGTTTTAGGCATTGTACTTATCAAAACTAATAAACATTGGGAAGCTCCTGTAATGGCAATTTTTGCAGCAGTTCAAACATTCCTTTGTTCGATGATTTTGGGTGTAGTTTTACCTGTAATCGACTTGAAAATTGGTTCATCACCATTCTTGATGATGCGAGAAGCCATGCCTGATTTACCCATTTGGCAAATGAAACCCGATTTTATTGCCGAAGATGGTAGAGGTTTGAATCCTTTGCTTCAAAATTATTGGATGGTAATTCACCCGCCAACGCTTTTTTTAGGTTTTGCGACTACTTTAATTCCTTTTGCCTATGCAATGGCAGGTTTATGGAGACGTGAATATTCAGCATGGATTCGTCCAGCTTTGCCTTGGGCTTTGTTTTCGGGTTTGGTTTTGGGTGTAGGAATTATCATGGGTGGATATTGGGCTTATGAAACTCTAAACTTTGGTGGATATTGGAACTGGGACCCCGTTGAAAATGCGTCGTTTGTGCCTTGGTTGGTATTGGTAGCAACCATTCACTGTATGATTATTTACAAAACGAACCAGACGGCTTTGAGAACCTCATTTATTTTGGTGATAGCCACGTTTATTTTGGTTTTATACTCCACATTCCTGAACAGAAGCGGTATTTTGGGAGAGGCCTCAGTTCACTCATTTACAGATTTAGGACTTTCTGGTCAGTTATTGATTTATTTACTTTTCTTCCTGTTTATCGCCATTGGTTTATTGGTATGGAGGTGGAAAGAAGTACCATCAGACGAAAAAGAAGTGTCAACTTATAGCCGTGAATTTTGGATTTTCATGGGGGCAACGACGCTCTGTCTGTCTGCTTTTCAGATTATTGCGGCAACCTCATTACCTGTTTATAACAAAATTGTGGAAGGGTTAGGCTTTGTTTCAAAATTAGCTCCTCCTGCCGATGCTGCCAATTATTATTCTAAGTTTCAGTTATGGTTTGGCGTTGGAATTGCAGTGTTTTCGGGCATTGGACAATCATTTTGGTGGAAAAAAATCAAGCAAGAAAACTTCGCCAAATACTTTCTTATGCCTTTATTAGCAAGTTTGATTTTGACCTTTGTTGTGATTTTCTTTACAACAAAATCTCAAACAGGCGATTTCTTTGATTCGCCAACATATATCGTTTTATTGTTTGGTGGAATATTCTCCATTTTGACAAACGGCTCAATTTTGTTTGATATTTTCAAAGGGAATTACAAACTTTCGGGCGGTGCAGTTACACATATTGGTGTAGCAATGATGCTTTTGGGAATATTATTTTCTTCGGGATATTCAAAAGTTGTATCAATCAATACCGCAGGTTTTAATATTTCTAACGATAAATCATTCACAGAAAACAACGGAAAAGAAAATAAAGAAAACGTGATGTTGTGGCTGAATACGCCTCAGAAAATGGATAATTATACGCTCACTTACAAGGGTGTGCGTGTAGAAGGACGTGAATTGCCTGATTATCTTCGTCCTGAGCAGGTAGAAATTATTGAAAATGATTTCCATGCTATTGCTTTACAAGACATTGAACAGAAAGGAAAGAAATACTATTCAAAAGGTGATACTTTGCCCGTTTTCCCAGAAAATAAATATTATGAAATTGATTTTAGAGATAAAGACGGACGAGTAACAACGCTTTACCCACGTTTTCAAATTAATAAGAAAATGGGTAATTCTGTGTCTCCAGCTCTCAAACGTAATGTTGGGACGGATTTATACACTTACGTTGCCCTTGCACCAGACTTAGACCAACGTGAATGGAGCAAAACGGAAGATTATACCATTGCAGTAAAAGATACTTTTTTCTTGAACGATTACGTAGCGGTTTTGGATAATGTTACTCGTGTCAATGAATTTGAAGGAAAACCATTAGGACCAAACGATGCAGCGGTTCAGGCTACGATAAAAGTAATGGGTAAGGAGTTTATCCAATATGAAGTGAAACCAACTTTTGTAATTCGTGATGGAATGGTAGCGATGCCACCGATTGAAAATAACGAAGTAGGCATCAGAGCAAAATTTACTAATATTGACCCTAAAACAGGTAAATTTGGTTTTGCCTTCAATACAACACAAAGAGATTATGTAGTTTTAAAAGCAATTGAAAAACCATTAATTAATCTATTATGGATTGGTACTTTGGTATTAATGGTTGGCTTCACAATGGCAATTATCAGACGTTATCGTGAGTTTAAATTGATGAGAGATAAAGGATTATAAGGATTACAATATTATTTGTAGAGACAAGGCACTGCCTTGTCTCTTTTTTGCATTAGGATGTTACTATTTTCGTCCTTTAGAGAAGGCAGTGATTTCAAACATCTGTTAGACTGTTGTCCTATTTTCGTCCTTTAGATAAGGCTGTGCTTTCACAATATCTGTTAGACTGTTGTCCTATTTTCGTCCTTTAGATAAGGCAGTGCTTTCAAACATCTGTTAGACTGTTGGCCTATTTCCGTCCTTTAGACAAGGCAGTGCCTTCAAACATCTGTTAGACTGTTGTCCTATTTCCGTCCTTTAGACAAGGCAGTGCCTTGTCTCTACCAAAAAATAATCAATGTTTATGCTCATGAAAATCTTTTCCACAATGAGGACATTTAATTTTTCTTCTTTCTCCCTGTTCACGAATTTGTTCTGCAAATCCTGATGCTAAAATACCCGTTGGTAAAGCAAAAAATGATACACCCAAAATGGCAATGATTCCACCTAAAACTTTCCCTAATGGCGTGATTGGTTTTAAATCTCCATAACCAGCAGTAGTCATATTATTGACACCCCACCACATCGCTTCTGGAATACTACTAAATGCTTCTGGTTGGGCAGGATGTTCTACATAATACACCAAACTCGAAGAAATAATAAGGGTAAAAAGGATAAAAACCATACTCAAAACTAACTCTTCCTGTTTATCTTTTACTACTCGCTGAATTACAATTAAGGCATGAAAATACTTGCTTACTCTGAATAAACGTAACATTCTCAATAATCTCAATATACGGATAAAGCCTAAATCTTTGATGAAATAAGAAGCAAAAAAAGGTAGAATTGCCAGTAAATCAATAAGTCCCCAAACAGAAAAAATGAATTTTAAACGACCTCTTAGTGGGTGTTTATATTTGTCATTTTCCACACAAGACCAAATCCTAAGTAGATATTCGATGGCAAAAACGGTAACGGAGAATACTTCAAATTCATGAAAAAAACGCTCATATTTTTCTCTGATTGAAGGAACTGTATGCAAAATAATAGAGAGAGTGTTGAGGAAAATAACGACTGTCAAAAAGAGGTTAATGACGAAACTAATGCCGCTTTTTCGTCGGATAGAGATTTCGAGAATATTGTGTACACGTTTTCTAAAAGAAGTCATATAATCAGCTTTTGTACAAAAATAGGGAATTATGTGTGCTGATAAAATTTGTATAACAAAAAACGCCTTGCAGAAAGATTCTACAAGGCGTTTTTAATGTTTCAATCAAGATTACATATTCAATCCTGGGAAGTAAGCGTTTGCTCCTAATTCCTCTTCGATACGAAGTAATTGATTGTATTTTGCCATACGGTCTGAACGTGAAGCCGAACCAGTTTTGATTTGACCTGTGTTCAATGCTACTGCTAAGTCAGCAATGGTAGCATCTTCAGTTTCACCTGAACGGTGAGACATGATGTTTTTGTATGAATTACGTTTTGCTAAGTTGATTGTGTCGATTGTTTCAGTTAAAGAACCAATTTGGTTTACTTTTACCAATACAGCGTTTGCAACGCCTTGCTCGATACCCATTTGTAAACGTTTTACGTTAGTTACAAATAAATCATCACCAACTAATTGACATTTGTTACCAATTAAGTTAGTTTGTTCTTTCCAACCTGCCCAGTCATCTTCAGCCATACCGTCTTCGATAGAAATGATTGGATATTTGTCAGCCCAAGTTTTCCAATAAGCAGCCATTTCCATGTTGTTCAATTGCTTACCATCAGATTTCTTGAATGTATAAAGACCCGTTTTTTCGTCATAGAATTCAGAAGCAGCAGCATCCATAGCGATGAAAATTTCTTCACCTGGTTTGTAGCCTGCTTTTTCGATTGATTGTAAAACGATTTCGATAGCCTCTTCGTTAGACTTGATGTTTGGTGCAAAACCACCTTCATCACCTACGTTAGTTGAATATCCTTTAGATTTCAATACGCCTTTCAAAGCATGGAAAACCTCAGTACCCATACGCAAAGCGTGTGAGAATGATTCAGCTTTCGCTGGCATTACCATAAATTCTTGGAAGTCGATTGAATTATCAGCGTGAGAACCACCATTCAAGATGTTCATCATTGGAACTGGCAACGTGTTAGCATTAACACCACCAATGTAACGATATAATGATAAACCTGACTCCATAGCTGCTGCTTTAGCTACTGCCAAAGAAACACCCAAAATAGCGTTTGCTCCTAATTTGCTTTTGTTCGGAGTTCCGTCCAATTCAATCATCAAACGGTCAATCATGTTTTGTTCAGAAACTTCTAAACCCCACAATTCTTGAGCGATGGTAGTGTTTACGTTTTCAACGGCTTTCAAAACGCCTTTACCCACGTAAGTGCTTTTGTCCTCGTCACGTAATTCAACTGCTTCGTGAATACCTGTTGAAGCTCCAGAAGGCACTGCGGCACGTCCAAAAGCACCGTCTTCGGTACGAATATCTACTTCTACAGTTGGATTACCACGTGAATCCAAAATTTGTCTTGCGTGTACATACTGAATTGCACTCATTTTTCTTAGATTTTGTTTTTGATTATAAATTATTAGCCGAAGACTTTACGCTTTAGGCAATAGGCTATTAACTTACTACTCAAATGGTTTATTTTTGGGTAATTTTATATGCTCATAATTCAAGCATTGCCTAAAGCGTACAGCATATAGCTCATAGCTTAGAAATTCTAAACAAAATTAATTCTTTTTTCAAGATTGTTTGTACTTTTCTAATAGTTTCATGTCATAATTGTTTTAATCCCCTTTAAAATGAAAAATAATATTTGTTCAATCATATTTTTTGCCATAGTATATTTTGCAAATACCTTAATTGGCTTCTCACAAGTTTTGTCAATTGACGATTTTGAGAAAAAATATGCAGAAATGCCCTCCGCACAGTTGGTCGATGTACGTACAACGGGCGAATATGGTGGCGGTCATTTGCCAAAATCCCAAAATATTGACTACCGAAGTACGGATTTTACCCAAAAGATTCAGACTTTAGATAAAACCAAACCCGTTTTTGTCTATTGTCTTTCAGGTGGAAGAAGTTCAGAAGCTGCCAATATAATGAAGCAAAATGGTTTCTCTCAAGTTTATGAAATGGGCGGAGGATACTTGAAATGGACAACCAAAATGAAACCTGTTGAAGGGGTAAAGATAGTTGAGAAATCAAATGCTTTGTCAAAAGAATATATGGATAAATTGCTGAAAGACAATAAGATAGTTGTACTTGATTTTTATGCTACTTGGTGTGGGCCTTGTATTAAGATGATGCCAACCGTGGATAAATTAAAAGCAGAAATGGAAGGGAAAGTAGCTTTTGAAAAAGTTGATTCAGACGCTAATAAAGCATTAGTTGCTGAATATAAAATTGATGAAATTCCTACGTTTTTGATTTATAAAAACGGTAAATTGACAATGCGTGCAGTGGGTTTTCAGACTGAAAAGGGTTTTAGAGAAATGATTGGAGAATAATTTTAAACTAATTTATAGTAATACATTAACCACTGATAAAATGCCCAAAATTTATTGGATAAGCAATCTCAGAGTATTTGCAACCCTAATTGTTGTATTGCTTCATACTGCCAGTAATGGTGTCTATCACTTTGGGAAAATGCCCGTAGATTCTTGGTGGATTTGTAATATAATCAATACTTTTGGGCGTTTTGCTGTTCCTGTTTTTGTGATATTGTCGGGATATTTGTTATTAGACCGTTATGATAATTTAGCAACATTTCTTTCCAAGCGTTTTAGTAGAATCTTCGTTCCTTTCTTGATTTGGCTTTTCATTTACATGATTCACGGAACTTTTAAAGGCATAAAAGCGGAACAAGTAAACTGGTTGTCAGTCGATTGGATTGTGAGAATTTTAACCAATAATGCCAGCGGTTCGGGACAATTATGGTTTGTTTATATGCTTTTGGGTTTGTATTTGTTTACGCCAGTTTTGAGCCGTTGGTTTGTGGCTGCCCCCAAAAATGAAGTGTTATTTTTCTTAGGAATGTGGTTTGTGGCAAATTCTTGTTTTTTAGTTTTAGAAAAAACAATGAATATAAAACCTTATTTCGATTTCCGTTATTTTACGGGTTTTGCGGGATATTTTGTTTTAGGAGCTTATCTGAAAAAATATCCAATTTTGCCTTCTGCTCAAATATTGCTTTTAGCCATTGCTTTATTCCTAATCGGCTGGATTTCAACCATGTTTACCGTAGAATTTTTCTCAAAACAAGCAGGAAAATATATGGATTTATTAGGCTATCATAGTCCTTTGGTAGTCATGATGAGTTTGGGAATTGTGTTGTTTTTTCAACAAATACTCAATAAACCCTTTGCCGAGAAAATAATCGGAGAGATTGATGCGAGTAGCTACGGAATTTTCTTGTTTCACTGGTTAGTGATGAAAATTCTTTCGAGAGATTTTAAAATTAATTTTTCTATGTACCCAAATCCGATTCCAGGAATGTTACTTCATTTTATTCTTACGACGGTTATCTGCATTATTGTCATCGGAATTATTAGACGACTACCGAAAGGACATTGGATTACGGGGTAGAGATGGAGTTTATGAGTTAAGGGTTTATGGCTGAGTTTGTATAGACTCTTAACCGAATAAACTTTTAGGTACTAAATAGGTAACCCCATAACTCATAAACTTTTAACATTACACTCATAAACTCATACTAAAAATGTTCATAACCAGGGGCAGTAATTTTTACTAACGTTCCTGATTTCATCATCATTTGTGGTTCTAAAACTTCATTAGTCATGTAACCAATGATGCTTATATCGTTCATGTTCTTGATTTTTTCATAGTCTTCCTGCTTCACCGTAAAGAGTAGTTCGTAATCTTCACCACCGTTTAGGGCTGCCGTCATTGGGCTAAAATTCAGTTCAGTAGCAGTTAAATAAGTTTGGTCTTCAATCGGAATTTTATCTTCAAAAATCACGGCACCGATATTTGAACTCTTCGAAATATGCAAAAGTTCAGCAGCCAATCCGTCCGAAACATCAATCATCGAAGTGGGTACAACACCCAAATCACGCAATTCATACACTACGTCCATGCGGGCTTGTGGTTTCAACTGACGCTCAATCACATAATCTTTTTCTTTGTCAATTTGTGGTTGCATATCAGGATTTGCCAAGAATACTTGTTTCTCACGCTCAAGCGTTTGTAAGCCCATCAAAGCTGCCCCAAAATCCCCTGAAACACAAATAATATCATTAACTTTTGCCGTATTTCTATAAACGATTTTCTCTTTTTCAGCAAAGCCTAAAGCCGTTATCGAAATGACTAATCCAGAGCGAGAAGCCGAAGTATCGCCACCTACCAAATCTACTTTATATTCATCACAAGCGGCTTTGATTCCTTCGTATAATTCTTCAACAGCTTCTACCGAAATACGATTACTCAATCCTAAACTCACCGTAATTTGTTTCGGAATGGCATTCATGGCTGCAATGTCAGAAATATTAACCGCAACAGCTTTATAACCCAAAAGTTTGAGGGGTGAATACGATAAGTCAAAGTGAATACCTTCAATCAATAAATCAGTTGAAACGACCAATTCTTTTCCTGCCGAATCAATCACAGCGGCATCGTCGCCAATACCTTTAAGTGTTTCTGGATTATTGATTGGAAATTTAGCATTGATTAATCTTATCAAGCCAAATTCTCCAATGGTGCTTAGTTCTGTTCTTTGTTCCATGCTACAAAGTTAGTGAGTGATTGAGTGATTGGGTGAATGAGTGATTGTTTTTTTAGTATACAAAACAAAAAAGCCGTCCTTTTCAGAACGGCTTTCGTAATTATTTATATTTGGTTTACGGATTCACTAATTGTAAATTCACGGTTGTATTACCAGCTTTAAGGTCTGGCTGTGCAGATTCTAATGTTACCGCCGTAGCAGTTACAGTTGAGGTAATATTATAAGCAATAGTGCCAGTTGTTCCAGTTGGTGGAGCACCAGCCGTATTTTTTAAACCTGATAATGTTAAAACTTTGTCACTGCCCGATAACGCCCAAGTACCAGAGAAAGACGTACCATCTTGAGCTGTTAAGCTGGCAGAACCCGAACCATTTGTAATAGCTCCTAATGTAAGTTTGTAGCTACTATATCCAGCTTTAATATTAGAAGTAGCTCCTTTTTGGTAAACTTGAGTGCCATTTTCTTTCGCAATACTAACAGTCCAAGTTTTTGTTAAATTTTCGGCAGCAGTAGGTTCTGGAGTAGATGTTTTACCACAGCTTAAAACCAACATAAAAGCAAATAGAATAGGTAAGTAAAAAAATATTTTTTTCATAATGATTGTACGATTTTTATTTTGAAAGTTAAAAATGATAAATTAATTTGAAACGAGCAAATCTAATTGAAAATTTGAGATTCTAAAATCTACTATTTAGTGTTAAAGTGTTGATTGTCAATTGTTTTGTAAAATTTGTAAAAAATGAAAGAATACACGAAATCTCAATTGTCCTTACGTAATGGTCAAGACCGAGACGAAATTTGGGTGGCTTTTCAAGGACAGATTTATGACGTTACAAAATCTCGTCTTTGGAAAAATGGCAAACATTATGAACATTGGGCAGGGCAAGACCTTACCGAAGAACTCGCCGATGCTCCGCATACAGAAACCGTTTTTACTAAGTTTGAAATCGTAGGGAAATTGCTTTGAACCTTTAGACTTTCATTCTTCACAATGGTTTATTTTCTAATGACAAAGACGCTAAAAACCTGTGAAAAGGTTGCATTATTAAAAAAGATTCTGACATAAAATCATGAAATTAATCGCCGAAAGTGGCTCAACTAAAACCGATTGGCGGACAATTTCTGCCGACGGACAAATTTCTCAATATAAAACGGTTGGTTTTAATCCTTATTACCAAACGGCTGAGAATATTGCTGAAGAATTACGTACAAATCTTTTACCAAATTTACCTAACACAAATATTGACGAAGTATTTTATTACGGAACAGGTATTACTAACTATGAAAAAGCGGAGGTAATTCGTCAGGCAATAAGAATGGTATTTGATAATGTCAAAACCATCGAAGCTCATTCTGATATGCTTGCCGCTGCCCGTTCCTTGTGTGGACGTGAGGCAGGTATTGCGTGTATTTTGGGAACAGGGTCAAATTCTTGTTTTTATGATGGAGAAAGTATTGCCTTTCAAGTACCACCACTTGGTTTTTGGTTGGGCGATGAAGGCTCGGGTGGGTATCTGGGCAAACAACTTATTCTGAGTTATTTACATAAAGAATTGCCCGATGATTTACGAACTAAATTTGATAAGCGTTTTGGTATAAAAGACCGTCTTGACATTATTGACAATGCTTATCAAAAGCCTTTTCCAAATCGGTATTTTGCTTCTTTTTCTAAGTTTATTTTTGATAATCGTCAACATCCATTCATGTATCAATTGGTGAGCAATACTTTTGGTTTATTTTTTGAAAAATACGTCTTGAAATACCCTGAATATCAAAAAAATAAAATTCATTTTACGGGTTCAGTGGCATTTTATTACTCTGATATTCTGCGACGAGTAGTAACTGAAAAGGGTTGTACATTGGGCGTAATTATGGAAAGCCCAATTGCGGGACTTACCCTTTTTCATCGAGATTAGAATTTTATAATTTACTAATTCTATGAAAAAATATTATTTTTTCAATACAATTAAAACAATATGACGTTATGATAGTAAATTGTAAACGCTTACAATAAGTGTACAATTGAATAGGAAATATTAAGACAACTGTTTACCGAATATGATTACTTACGATAGAAACATTGGAACCAAACAGAAGGCTCTACGCATCAATCTCGACCGCCGTATTTATGGTTCATTTGCTGAAATTGGAGCAGGGCAGGATGTAGCCGCAAACTTTTTTAAGTCAGGTGGAGCATCTGGAACTATCGCTAAAACTATTTCTGCCTACGATATGGCTTTTTCAGATGCCATTTATGGAGAGGAGGCATCGGGAAGGTATGTGGTAGAAGCACGTTTGCAGAAAATGCTCAATCGTGAATATAAATTGCTCAATGTTCGCTTGACCGAAATGGCTTCAGAGCGAACATTTTTTGCTTTCGCTGATACGGTTTCTGCCTTAAATTATCAGAAAACAAATGACCCTCATGGTTGGATTGGCTTACGTTTTCAACTTGAACCAAATGGGCAGCCAAATGATGTGGTAATTCACGTTAGAATGAAAGACAATGACAATGTTTTGCAACAACAAGCATTGGGAATTATTGGTGTAAACTTGATGTTTGGCTGTTTTTATTATCACGAGCAACCTGAAATTTTGCTTCAATCATTAATGGATGACCTTTCGTCTGACCGTATTGAGATTGATATGATTCGTTTTAGTGGACCAGATTTCAAGGATGTTGACGACCGAGTAATGTCTTTACACTTAGTGAAAAATGGTTTTACTAATGCTGCACTTTTTGGGCCAGACGGCAATGTGATGCAACCTTCGGAAGCCTTTTATAAAAAGCATATTGTAGCAGTGCGTGGGCGTTTCAGACCTGTTACAAATGTGTCTTTAGATATGATAAAAAAGGGTTTAAAGCAGTTTGAAAGCGAACCTGATGTTGATGATGATAAAGTGGTTTTGTTGGCAGAATTAACACTCAAAAATCTTCAAGCCAGTAGTAATGAACAAATCAATGAAAAAGACTTTTTGGATAGGGTTGATATTTTATGTTCGTTGGGACAAACAGTATTGATTTCTAATTTTCATGAATATTATCGTTTGGTTCAATATTTAGCAGGTTTTACTAAATTAAGAATGGGATTGATTTTGGGAATGCCAAACTTAGACTATATCTTTGAGGATAAGCACTATACAAATATTTCAGGGGGGATTTTGGCAGCTTTTTCAACGCTTTTTGCTCCCAAAATTAAGTTATATTTACACCCAACTATGAATGCTGATGGAGAAACCGTAACAACCAAAGAGTTTACGCCTCCAACACATTTAAAAGGACTTTTCCAATATTTGCAGGATAATGATAAATTTGCTGATATTAAAGATTATGACAAAAGATTATTGAGCATTAAAACAGATGATGTGTTGGCTCAAATTCAGTCAGGAGAAGAAGGTTGGGAAGAATTAGTACCGCCAACAGTTGTGAAATTGGTGAAAGAAAATTGTCTATTTGGGTATCCTTGCGAGGTTACGCCAGTTTAAAATAAAAACGTTGTCAGCGTTCAAAATGCTGACAACGTTAAAATACTTTCCATTTACTCATCACTCATTTATTGCCCTAACAACCTCTCTCTTTCCCCACATTCCTTGGTGTTTTTGAACGATAAAACCAGCCGTTTCCATGGCTTTTCTGACGACTGTTTTAGAACAATAAGTTGTTAAGAAACCACCTTTTTGCATGACTGAAGCCACTTTTGAAAATGTTTCTTCCGTCCAAAGTTCAGGTTGCGAAGATGGTGCAAACGCATCATAATAGACTACATCAAAAAGTTTGCTGGATGAAAAATTCTGTAAAGTTGTGTTGATTTTTGTTAGGTAGAAATTGGGATTTATTTCTACTTCTTCTCCCCATTTTGCTTCGTGAAGATTTTTTAATATTTGCCTGTGCAATTCATCTTGATAATTCAATAATTGAACATCCTCATTTGAAATCGGGAAAGGTTCAAGCGTAGTGTAGTGAATTATTAAATCATGTTTTTGAGCTTCTAAGACCGTTACCAAAGCATTTAATCCTGTACCAAAACCAACGTCCAAAACATTTATCTCCTTGATTTTTTGGGCTTTAGCCAATAATCCCAATTCAATATAAACCAATTGTGTTTCAGCCATTGCTCCACGTACTGAATGATAAAACTGCCCAAATTCAGAGCTATACAACGTGGTAAAACCATCGTCAGTAATTCTTAGTCTTTCCATAGTAAATAAGGGGATGTTTTTTAGGATTTAGTTGTCAAGCAAAATATCTAAGCAATTCAACTAAATCCTAAAACCCAGCCCCTAACCCCTGTTACAACATTCCAACGAAATTATCGAATAAATAACGTGAATCATGTGGGCCTGGAGAAGCCTCTGGGTGATGTTGTACCGAAAATGCAGGTTTATCAGTTCTTCTTAAACCTTCTACCGTTTTATCATTCAAGTTAATATGAGTCAATTCTACGTTTGAGGCTGCTTCCAATTCTTCCATTTTCACGGCAAAACCATGATTTTGAGAAGTGATTTCTGAAAGCCCTGTAATCAAGTTTTTTACAGGATGATTCAAGCCACGGTGTCCGTTTTTCATTTTGTAAGTTGAAAGTCCAGACGCTTGAGCCAAAATTTGGTGTCCCAAACAAATTCCAAACGTTGGATTGTCATTATCCACAATTTGTTTTACCGTTTCAACAGCGTAAGGCATTACGGCAGGGTCGCCAGGGCCATTTGAAACAAAATATCCATCAGGATTCCAAGCTTTCATTTCTTCAAAAGAAGTTTTGGCAGGGAAAACTTTTAAATAACAACCTCTGTCGGTTAAGTTGCTCAAAATGCTTTTCTTAACGCCCAAATCTAAAACCGCTACTTTTTTTTCAGCCTCAGGATTTCCCAAGAAATAAGTTTCCTGTGTACATACCTGAGACGATAATTCCAACCCTTCCATTGGCGGAACTTTTGCCAGTTCTTTTTTCAATTCTTCTACATCTAAAATTTCAGAAGAAATGATGCAGTTCATCACGCCAGCTTCACGGATATGACGTACAATTTGGCGAGTATCAACTCCAGAAATACCTACAATTCCAGCTTTTTCAAAGTAATTTTGAAGAGAGTCATCTGCAGTTTTACGAGAATGAATAGGTGAAAATTCATTACAAACCATTCCCGAAATTTTTACAGATGAAGATTCTGCTTCCAAATCTTCAACAATACCATAATTCCCGATGTGAGAAGTAGTATTAACGACAACTTGCCCAAAATAAGAAGGGTCAGTATAAATTTCCTGATAACCCGTCATACCTGTATTGAAACAAATTTCTCCGCCATGTGTCCCGATTTTGCCGAGTGCATTTCCTTTAAAAACTGTACCGTCTTCCAACAATAAAATAGCTGGTTGGCTTTGTGTTACTTTCATTATATCCTTGCTTTTTATGTAAGTAATAGGTTTTGGGTTTTAGGTTTTGGGTTTTAGAGCAATAGTTATAAGTGATTTTACTTATTTTATTGCTTTCTACCTCATACCTGCTGCCTCATACCTCTAAAAAAAGGAGGTCAATGAACTTGACCTCCTAAAATATTATTAAAAACTGGAAGATACCCTTCTGTGAAGGTAAATCTTCGGTCATTTTCCAGTTTTTGCACATATCAGATTTTAATTTTTTGATTAACGATGCAAAGATAGGGCATAAATGAATTTTTGACAAATTATTCAGTAAACAAAAAACCTTGCTCAGAATCTAAGCAAGGTTTGAGTAATCAAGCATTTATATAAAATTTTACTGAGTCAACAAGGTGGCTCTGATAACTTTTTTGTCAATTTTACCGACAGAAGTCTTTGGAATAGCAACAGCAAACTCTACTGAACTCGGAATGGTCCATGCCGTAATTGTTTTATCATCTACATAACGTTGCATAAAAGTTTTTAAATCGTCTTTTGTCATACTTTTTCCTTCCTTCAATACAATCATGGCGTGTGGGCGTTCACCCCATTTCGCATCTGGAATGCCCACAATGGCAACTTCTTGTATGGCTTCATGTTGTCCGATGATATTCTCTAAATCAATTGAACTTACCCATTCTCCTCCTGTTTTGATGACATCTTTTATTCTATCGGTAATTTTTAGCGAATTATTTTCATTCATCGTAGCTACGTCACCAGTGTGTAACCAGCCATCGTGCCATAGTTCTTCTGATTTTTGTGGCTCATTAAAATATCCTTGTGTAAGCCAAGGCGTACGAGCGGTTACTTCTCCAATAGTTTCTCCATCTTTTGGTGCAACTTTTCCTTCGTCATCTAATAAACGTAAATCCACAAACATAGCAGGCGTGCCAGAGCGTGTACGAGCTTCTACTTGAAAATCAACATCGGGATTCAGTTTATCTTTTGGACTTACATAAACTGTTGATAAAATCGGACAAGTTTCAGACATTCCATAACCCGTAATTACATCAACTCCACGCAAAATGGCTGCTTTTGCCAACGTCTTTGGCAGAGCAGAACCACCAATAACGACTTTCCATTTTGAAAGGTCAATATTTTGTGTGGCAGGATGCGAAACAAACATTTGTAAGATAGTCGGAACACAATGTGAAAATGTCGGTTTTTCTTTAATAAAGCACTTTAAAACCGTTTCAGGCTCAAATTTTCCGATATAAACCTGTTTGGTATTGCATAAAGTTGCTACATACGGAAACCCCCAAGCGTGAACATGAAACATTGGGGTAAGTGGCATATAAACATCCGAATTATTGAATCTACAAGCACCATCAATTGCACTAAAAGTTAATCCAACAGAAAGCGTATGTAAGACCAATTGGCGATGTGTAAAATACACTCCTTTGGGATTGCCAGTTGTGCCAGTTGTATAAAAAGTAGTTGCAACGGCATCTTCATCAAAATCTTCAAAATCGTATTCCTCAGAAGCTTCAGCTAAAAGGTCTTCGTATTCGCCCACAATTGGCAATGACGAATCTTTTGAATATTCTCCTCCATCGGCACAAACAATAATACTTTTTACGGTTTTCATTTCCTTAGATAATGACTCCAATAAAGGTAAAAAGTCTGAATGACAGATAATTACAACATCTTCAGCATGATTGATGGTATAAAGAATTTGAACGGGAGATAAACGCCAATTGATAGTATGAAGAACATTGCCTGTCATTGGCACTCCGAAAAATGCTTCTAAATATCGGTGAGAATCATAGTCTAAAACAGCAATAGTTTGTCCGCCATCTAAACCTAATTTTTTGAAAACATTAGCCTGTTTCCTCACACGACGATTCAGTTCGAAATAGTTGTATCTTATTTGGTCTTTATAAACAATCTCATTCTCAGGCTCTAACATTACTGAATATGCCAAAATACTCTTAATAAGCAGTGGATATTTGAATGCCTTGCTTGCTGATGGCAATCTACGAATATTCATAGAATTATTATAAAAAATATAAAATGATTAATAGTTTTCAAAGATAATACATGAAGATTAATTAAAATGCTTAAAGCTTCGATATTTTTCAAAATGACTAAATCTTAAACAAATCGTACCATTACAAACAACCCTTTTGGATTGATAACCGTCTATGGGATAGTAAGCAATAGAGACAATAAAATGGTATTAAGGTTAAGTGTCTTTATATCAGTCAGTTATGGTTTTTTGAGTTTTTTTTGCTAAATATATTATTCCTAAAAAGAACTGACCGTTTAAAAAGTTTGAACACTTTTGTATGGTTTATAGCCGTTCTTAACTTAAATTTACTTGTCATTTGATAAAGTTTTGATTTAGCCAAAATCCATCTGGTAAAATCAATTTGTATTTTGCCATTTTGCAATAACTTTTGGCATCAATCTTAACCTAAAAATTCTTATCCAAATATTATTAATTATGAACAACCTTACTCATAAGATTTTTTTAGTCCTTTTATTCGTTGCAACGTCCGTATCTGTATGGGCGAAGGAAAACGATACTCCGACTTCTAAAAAAACGACTTCAGTAGCTATTCCTCCCGCAGCACCCGCTGTTGCATATTTAGGTGTGGACAGATGTGGTTATCAAGCGGCTGGGGATGCCAGAATGGTTGCACAACTTCAAGCAAAAGGTTGTGGTAATGGATTTATCCAGTGGTACGATTCTAATGGAGCAAATCTTGGGGTAAACCTACCGCAATCTGATTTAAAATATTTAGATGTAACAAGTGATATAGTTGTTTATGCTACTTGTACAGAATTTGGAGAAGAAAGCCCTCGTTCACAAAGTTTGTTTATTAGATATTTGGCTGCTCCGAGTGCAGTTCCATTTATTACTCAAGATAGCAAAGTGGTTTGTGAAGGACAAGAAATTACTTTAAAATCAAGTCTTACGGATACTAAGCTTATCTATTCTTGGGAAAGAGGTATTACCCAAACAACTTATGGTTATTTGATTGATGAATCAACAAAAGGACAAGGTTCTCCAGAATTAAAAGTTACAAAATCTGGATATTATTTTCTTTCAGTAACATCTCAAGACTGTCCTAATGTTCGTGTATTTGCACAAGGTCAAGTTTATGCAGAGTTCTTTTCTGTTCCAAAACCAAAAGTTACGGCAAGTGATAGTACATTTTGTGAGGACAAATCAATTTCTTTAAAATCAGATTCAACACAATTTGTAACTAAATACGAATGGTATGTAAATGGTACTAAACAAGATAGCTTAGGTTCGAAAAGTTTTATAAAATCCTTCAATAAAACTGCTAAAATTCAGGCATTAGCGATTGGAACAATATTAAGTTGTAAATCACCTTTATCAGATGTTGTTTCTGTAAGAGCGTTAAGAGTTCCTGCAAAACCTGTAATCACTCCTTCAAAAACTGGAGCTGCCATTTGTCAAGGAGATACACTTTCTTTGGTTTCGAGTTTAGGCTTTAAATATAAGTGGAGTAATGGTGCTACTACGCCAAGTATTAAAAATATTTCAGCAGTTGGAAAATATGCTGTACAAGTAATTGATACAAGCGGTTGTGTGTCTAAACCTTCAGATACAACAACAATTACTGTTTTTAGATTGCCTGCTAAACCTGTAATTTCTGCTGATGGTCCACTTGCATTTTGTAGTGGAGGAAATGTTAATTTATCTTCTACTCCAAACACCGTTTATATTTGGAGTACGAAAGCAACAACTCGTGCCATTAATGTTAATACTTCTGGTGATTTTACAGTTGCAGTAAGAGATATTAATAACTGTCTTTCTCCAACTTCAGACCCTGTGAAAGTTACAGTATATGCTTTGCCAGCAAAACCAACAATTACTGCAAGCGGTCCACTTTCATTCTGTGCCGACCAAAGCGTAATTTTGACATCATCTGACTTAATAAATGGAGAAAGAACTCGTTATCGTTGGAGTACAACAGATTCAACAAAATCTTTGACTGTTAAAAATTCTGCAACATTTACTGTACGTGTGCTTGACCCTCGTAATTGCTTATCTCCTGTATCTGAGCCAGTAACTACCATTGCATTGCCTTTACCTCCTGTTCCAACGGTATCGGCTGACGGTCCATTGGCTTTTTGTGCAAGAAGTAATGCGGATTATACAAAACCAAATAGTGTAAATCTTATTGCGATAAGCCAAAATGAAGTAACTTGGAGTACAGGTTTAGTTGCTAAAACATTAACATTAACCGCAATTGGTGCAGATGGTAAGTTTATTGATATTTCTCGTGAATATACAGCCACTGCTAAAGATGCAACAACAGGTTGTATTTCTCCAAAATCACTTCCATTAGCCATTATTGTTAGAAATAACCCAGATGTATCTGCATCAAGTATTGATAAAGATGGAACGTTTACTTTGAAAGCAGTTAACTTCCCTGACGGAACAGATTATGAATGGAAATATGGAACAGAAGTATTGAAATTTACTGAAGGAGTTATCAAAGCGAATCGTTATGGTGATTATACTGCTCGTAAAAAAACAGTATTTACAGTGCCAGCTCCAACAAATACATTAGCTTGTTTCTCTGATTTTGTAAAACCATTTAATTTCAAAGAAGACCCAGATTTCAAAGGTTTATCAATTTATCCAAACCCAAGTAATGGTTTGTTAACTATTGAAACTTTAGCAGATTATGAGAATCCAGAAGTCATTATTTATGACCTTTTAGGAAGATTAATCTATACAGGAACTGTTCCTTCAATTAAAGGTAAATTAATTGTAGATTTAAGAAATCAGCCAGAAGGAGAATATATGCTTCGTTTTAAAGCATCAGGTTTTGATTTAGCAAAACGTATTATTATCAACAGATAAAATATTTCTGTGTATAAAATTTCAAAAGCCTTCTTTAAGAAATTAAAGAAGGCTTTTTGTTTGTATTTTAACGAGTAAAATCTGCTATATACTGTTGATTTCGGCAGTAAAATAAATGTTTTCCATTCCCTATAAATACCGTAAAACTACCTTAAAATGAATTGAATTTTTATTTTACCTTTGACAAGTTTAAAACAATTTAACCATACATACCAATGAAAAAAATATTATTAAGTATCATTTTGCTAATGATTATTAGCATTTCAGCTTCAGCTCAACAGCAGTTTGTTTGGAATTATTACAAAGTAGCAATGACCTTGCACGATGATTTTAAAGTCACTAAAAATACGGATGAAGAGTTTAGAGCAGAAGGTGAAGGTATGGAGGTTTATGTAGATGTTTGGGAGGAAAATATTGCGGTTGACGATATGGATGAAGCGGTGGCAAGCTATGCCTTGAAATTGAAAATGACAGAAGTTGATGCTGCTCACGAAGTGCATATTAATGGATTAGACGGTTTCTATGTTGAAGGATTTAAAGATGGTGACCGTATCATGTTAGCAGGTTTGATTGTCCCAAATTCACACACAAATATTGTAGTAGAAATTAATTTTGATGATAAAGATGCTACTGCTGAAAAAGATGCTTTAGAAATACTCAATAGCATTAAAAAATTAAGATAGAATCGACCTAAAGAAGATTAAAAGGCTCAAAATATTAATTTTGAGCCTTTTTTGTTATTTTCGTAAAAGTAAAATTTATAATATGAAAAAGATTCAAAAGGTTTTATTGGGGATATTCATTACTTTTCAAGTAAATGCTCAATGGCAAAAACAGGCATCAAATACCGAAGTAAGTTTTAGGGCTATTTGTGCTGTTTCAGATAAAATTGTTTGGATAGGAGGGGCAAAAGGAACATTTTTAAAAACAAATGATGGTGGGAAATCTTGGGAGACACATCAAGTTTTAGGTGCTGAAAAGCTTGATTTCAGAGACGTTCATGCTTTTGACGATAAGAATGCCATTTTGATGAGTGCGGGTGAAGCAGAACAAGGAAATGCGAAGTTTTATAGAACAGAAGACGGTGGTAAATCTTGGGAAATTGTTTATGAAACTACTCAAAAAGGCGTATTTTTTGACGGAATAGATTTTTGGGACAAACAAAATGGTATTGCTTTTAGTGACCCCATTGAAGGTAAGTTTTTCATCATAAAAACAAAAGATGGCGGTAAATCTTGGTCGCCAATCAATGCGGTTAATATTCCTAAAAACCAAGAAAATGAAGCGGCTTTTGCTGCCAGTGGAACAAGTTTGATTATAGTTGGAACGAAGCAAGCTTATATCTGTACGGGCGGAGGAGAGTTTGCTCGTATTTTCAGAACCGAAAATCAAGGTGAAACTTGGTCGGTTGTAAAAACCGATATGCCAGCAGGGAAAACCAATGGTTTATTTGGATTGAGATTTTGGGATAATCAGCACGGAATAGCTGTTGGTGGGGATTATCAAGAAGTTGAAAAAGCCATTCCTAATGTTTTATTAACTGCAGACGGTGGGAAAACTTGGCAAAATACAACGCAAACAAATCCTGTTGGATTGAAAGAATGCATTGGTATTTATAAAAAGAAAATCCTGATAGCCGTTGGGCCATCAGGAACTTGTTTTTCAAAGGATTTTGGTAAATCTTGGATAATGATTGACAAAACGCCTTTTCATTCCATCAGTATTGCGGGGAATGGCATTTGGGCAGTTGGTGGTAAAGGGTCAATTGGGAAATTAGCCATTGATATTTTCAAAAAATAGCTTAATCTAACAATCTTACAGGTCCCAAAAGCCCCGAAGGTTGTAATTGCCAATCTGGTTTTACGGTTACATTGGTTTTCGTAAAACGTTCATTTTGTGGTTTTTCACGGTCGCCAATTAAGCGATTTCGCCATGTATTTACGACTTCTATTTCTATAATATTTCCTTTTTCTTTCAATAAACCTGCAACTAAAATTTGATAAGGCGGACACCACAAAATGCCAAAATCTTTCCCATTCACTTTTACTTTGGCAATGCCAACGTCTTTTACTTCGCCCAAATCAAGTATTTTTACGTCTTTTATGGGTGTATTTACATCGAATGTTGTCGTATAAATTGCCTTTCCCGAATAGAATTTAATGCCGTCTTCGGGTCTGTCTGTCCAACTGATTAATTTATCAAACTTAACCGATTTTGGACCTCCCCATTTGGGGTCAAAACTTACGTTCCAAGTATTGTTTATTTCTTGTAATGATTTATAAATCAATGGGTTATTTTTAGATTTTGCGGTTGTGCTATTGGGAATATCTTTTCTAAAAACCACAAAAATTGACCCGTTTGGATTAAAAGATAAATCAACGAAAGTTCTGCCATTTTCTTGGTAAAAATTCTTAGCAGGACTAATTTCACCCGTAACCGCATTCCATAATTCGGGTTGTTTTCCCGTAATTCTGAATGCCGCTGTCAACGAAAGTGATTCTTTTTGTTGGTTACTGATAAAATAATACTCAACGTCTTCAGCGGTGCGGTGAATATAGTCGAATGTCTTGCCTTCGGGTTTGTTGATAAATTGGCAATCGGCTAAAATACCTTTATTTATCAAGGCTTCTTTGGCAGTTAGTGGGCGAATTTGATTCGCCCCCACGCCATTCCATAGTTGTTCAGTAATATTTTTGAGTTCTTTTTCTGCGTCATTTCCGCTTACCAAACTGGCAGTTGCTAAGGGCTTTTCACCGATAACGGTTGCTCCATTTTCTACTAATTCTTTGATTTTGCGTAAGGCTTTCAAAGACATTATTTGATGATTGGGCAAAGCTAAAACCTGATAAGAAACGCCATGCGGAAGATAAATTTTGCCATTTTTTACCGATAAATCCATCAATTTATCTTCATTGATTAAGTCATAATCATAATCGGGCAAGGCTTTGGCGGGGTCATCATCTTTAAATCGTCCGATGTTAGGAATGTGGTCGCCATAATAATATAAAACGTCCGCTTGCGATGTTCCCGTTTGCATTAAATACTGAATTCGGGTTAAATATTGAATAAATCCCGTTGAATAATCCCACCAAGTTACATTGGGATTGAAATGCGTTCCTGCAAAATATTCTTGCCCTGGCAAACCCATTTCTTTGGGCGAACAAGTGAAGGTATGCAAATAAACGAGGTTCAATCCCGCACAAAATTCGTGGTCGGCTGAAGGTTTCATATCCGCCCAAATAACATCATTCCAATGGGGACCAATGGTCGTAAATGATTCTGCTCCGACCAATGTTTTATTGAAGATTTTAGCTGCACTTGCCGCCTGTTTTACAAAAAAGCGGTCAATATCTTTGGAACGGTGAGGCGAAGGCGACCAAAATTCCGACATCATAATTTCTGAATGTCCGTAGTTTTTGAGTCCGTCGAAAGGTCCTGCGTGAGGCCCTGCAGATTCGGGTTGAATACCCATACCGTATTCTCTGGCACGTTTTGCAAATACTCGGTAGTGATTATCGGAAATACAATCACTCAAAGTTTTGCGTAAATCCGTTAAAAAACGGTTACTTGTTTCACGATTTTCAATGATTTTTCCTGCTAAAATGGGCAAATAAGGCGTTGGGTCATAACCACGACGTTTTTTAAATTCGTCTTCAAATTTATCCGACCAATTCATGCCACCCGCTTCAAAACTATCTGTTTGTAGGTATTTCAACGTTTTGCCTGCTTTATCACCAATCATTTTTAATAATGGCTCAACGTTGGTATCCCAATAACGATTAAAATGTTTTTCGCTCGTGTAATCAATCACTCGCCCTTGCCATTTTCCACTGGATGTTGATACTTCCGCACCCGTTGGGGCATAGCCAAAGCGAATTATTGTCCATTCACCTGCGGGAGCCTCCCAGTCTAAAATACCCTCTTTTACGAATTTAGACAGGTTGGAGACCTGTCCTACGCTTGCATCTTCTTCGCCTTCGGTTGCTGGAATATCCGTTAAAAGTGGACGAGTTTCGGGAACAGACCAACCTACTTCTTTGGTAGCTGCTTTGTTCTGAAAATCTCTGATTGACTGACGATTTGGGAAGTTTTTTGTCGGAATTGCCAATACGACAATATCTTGATAAAAACCGTCGTGTCCTTGGGGTTGGGGCAAAATTTGTTGGATTTTAGTACCGCCTTGTACTTTTATTTCTGAAAAAACGACTTGTTTGGCGGCTTCGGCAGGACTAATGTCGGGACCGCCCAAATTCCAACCACTTTGAATACTCAACGACATGACCAAACCCAAACGGTCGGCTTCGTTGATGGCATGGAGGTACAATTCACGCCAAGCGGGCGAACCCCAAAGTGGGCCTTCGGGAACATCGCCATTGCCTCGCTGATTTTGTCCACCTGCATCAAAAATACACGCCCCACTAAATCCTTTGGCTTTCATTTCGTGTAAATCTCGGGTAATTGCTTCTTTGGTTACATTGCCATTGAGCCACCACCACCAACACCGAATCCCGTATTCTGAGGGCGGATTTTGGAAGGTTTTATCTGAGATTTGAGCAAAAATATTGTTCCATAGAAAGAGGAAAAAGAGTATTTTGATGAGTGTTTTCATATTTTGGATACAGAATTATCTTGGAAGATAGACCACAGATTTTACGGATTCAGCAGATTTACACAGATTTTATTTCAGATTTGATGATTTTTATACATCATTTAGGTAGGGATGAATAGCATTCATCCAATTCCCAAATTTAAAAGGGGGAATGCTATTCACCCTTACCTAACAATAAACCACAAATTAGACGAATTTTTAGCTTCAAACAGATAAATTAAAAATCTGTATAAATCCGCTAAATCCGTACAATCTGTGGTCTATTGTAAATTTATCTATTTCGTTATTTGTACCTCTCTATACGGATAAGGAAATTTTAAGTTTATCGTTGCGAAAGAACTTGGTAAAATATAACTTTTCAATGTTTTCTCAGCCGTTGCGTGAGCCGTCATTACTGAAACTGCTTGTCCTGTACGAACCAAATCAAACCAACGGTGATTTTCAAATGCTAATTCAATTCTACGTTCTTGGGCTATTGCCATTCTGAATTCCGCTTGCGAAGAAATTTTCAATTTTGCATCACTATTATCAGCCGTTTTAGCTGAAAGTCCTGCTCTGGTGCGCACACGATTGAGCAAGGTAAACGCATCAGCATTCGGAAAACTTGCTTCATTTAACGCCTCAGCTTGCATCAATAATACATCTGCCAAACGAGAAACGATAAAATTATCACCCGTGTTAAAACGCTCTAAATAAGGTGGATTCGAGTATTTTTGAATAAAAGGTACTATTTTTTTAGTCGTTGGGTCTGTGAAACTCGTATTAATAGAAGCTGCCAAACGTTTATCAACAGGTTCATAAGCATTGATTAAATCTTGCGTAGGAATGTTCCAACCTGCTGCCGCACCCGAACCCAAGGCATAACCCGTAGCCAGTGTTCCAGAATTATAAGGAGCAAAAGAATAGATAAAATTACTAACTTTTCCGCCTACGCCTTCTACAAATTGCACCTCAAATATTGATTCAGAACCGTTTTTCTTTTTGAAATTATCCGCATAATTTGCTACTAATGAATAACCACCTTCGGCTTCAATTCCTTTCAAAACTTCCGTTGCCAAAGTATAATTTTTCTGAGTTAAGTAAACTTCGCCTAACAACGCTTTTGCTGCTCCCGAAGTGGCTCTACCAATGTCCGTTGCCGTATATTTTGCAGGGAGTTTTGTAATCGCAACCTTAAAATCATCAATAATTGCGGCTAACACTTGTGCTTCGGCTACTCTTGGAGCAGTGGCGAAGGCTTCTTCGGGTGAAGTTACTTCTTTCAAAATCAAAGGCACATCGCCAAAAACTCTACTTAAATTAAAGTAATAATAGGCTCTTAAAAAACGGGCTTCGCCTTCAATTTGATTGCGAGAAGCTTGGTCGAAAGTAGCCGATTGAATTTTGGTTAACAGTAAATTACACCGACTAATTCCTAAATAACTGGCATTAAAAAACGACTGAAAATTGGCGTTTTGGTCGTTTTCACGGAATTCGTCCAATTCTTCCCGAATCGTTCCTGAGCGGTCAGCGGTATTTTGTTGGTACGAAGTATTGTCCGAACGCAATTCCGCAAAAAGCCAAATCGTGTTATTATGAATGCCCTGCAAAGGTGAATAAGCAGCGTTGATGGCTTGGATAAATTGGTCTTTGGTTTGGTAAAAACTGCCCGCTGACCCATTGGTGTCGGGTGTCAATTCAAGGAAATTATCCTTGCATGAAACCAACGCAAATGTGAGTAAAAGTATCGTTAATTTTTTCATTTTCGTCTTGATTAAAATTTACAGTTAAGTCCCACAGTGTAAGTGGCGGCAATTGGATAACTTCCGTAGTTTACGCCTGGTGCTAATGAATTATTTCCATTAAATCCAACTTCTGGAAATGCCCCTTTGTATGGCGAAACCGTCAATAAGTTTTGTCCAGAGAAGTACAAACGAAGCCCTTTTACGTATTTTTTAGGTTTGAAATTGTAGCCTAATGTTACATTTCTAACTACCATATACGAGGCATCCTGCACCCAAGCATCGCTGGTATTTCTTGAAAATGAATCACCTGATAATGCCGAACCTGTGCTTTGAACATTGCCATTTCCTTGATTATTAACGTCTTTATAGGCGTTCAATACGTCGGAATGAAGATTGAAAACACCATCTTGATTATAAGTAAAACGCTTGTAAAAATCGAGAATTTGTCCGCCTTGCGAACCATTTACCAAAACAGAAAAATCTAAATTTCCGTAGGTTACTCGGTTGGTCATGCCCCACGTAAAATCTGCGTAAGGACTACCAATTACGGTTTGGTCATTGCCGTCAATTTTGCCATCTCCGTTGATGTCTTCAAAGCGAATACTACCAATTGTTTGCACCGAAGCACGTGGATATTTGGCTAAATCATCGGCAGTATTGAAGAATCCACCTGCTTTTTTATAGCCATAAAATAAGCCCATCGGTTGGTCAACTAAGGTAATACTACCATTATCGCCTGATTGAATACGAGTACGATTTCCCAAATTGATAACTTTATTACGGTTAAACGAAATGTTAAAATCAGTATCCCAGTGGAATTTTTTCGTGCTAATATTTCGGCTACTCAAAGAGATTTCAACGCCTCGGTTACGTACATTTCCTAAATTGGTAATGGCAGTGGTAAAACCAGAAGAAGCGGGAATATCAACGCTTTGGAGCATACTTTGCGTAAAACGCTCATAAAATTCGAGTACCAAACTGAGTTTTCCTTTGAACAAAGACGCATCTAAACCAATATCGGTTTGTTTTGATTGTTCCCAACCTAAATTTGAATTTCCGAGTGAATTAATGGCTTGTCCTGTAACAATTTTTCCACCAATTACGTAGTTATCCAAACTCAATAATTGCAAAGCCGTGAAATTTCCGATGTTATTATTTCCTGCTAAACCATAACTTGCACGAAGTTTTATGTCTTCAACGATGTCATTTTGTGGGAAAAATTTCTCTTCTGAAATTCTCCAACCCACCGAAGCCGAAGGGAATGTTCCCCAACGATTATCCGCTCCAAATTTTGAAGAACCATCACGACGAACTGCCACATTGACCAAATATTTATCTTTGAAAGCATAGGTTGCACGACCAAGATAGGAAAGTAATGAAGCTTTTCCACCGCCTGCACCAGCCGTTACGCCCGTTGCCAAAGCCGAGTTAATCGTTTGAATGACATCATCAGCATAGCCACTACCATTGACAGAAGTATTCGTATTTACTTCTTTTTGAGCCGAATATCCCGCCATTACGGTAAAACGGTGTTCTTTTACACTTTTTGAGTAGGTAAGCGTATTTTCAGATAACCAGTTATAAGTACGAGCCGTAAAGTTATTTCCAGTTGCTAAGGTTGGCGGTGGATTACGGAAACCACCCACATAAGTTGGCGTGAATCTGTCTTGCGTATCAAAAATAATGTCAGCATTAAAAGTTGTTAAAAACTTCAAATTTGGCATAATTTCAACCCCTAAATACACATTGGCAAGGCTACGAATATTATTGGCGTTATTGGTGGTATTTACCAACATATTCACTGGATTGGCATTGACAAATAAGCCTGCTGAGGTAATACTTGGCGTAAAAGTACCGTCTGCCTGATAAACACTTGGTAAAGGACTGTTCAAATACGACTGCGTAATGATGGCATTATTAAAATGCCCTTCGGTTTCGGCTAAATGTCTGATTGAGAATGATGGAGCAACATTTAAGCCCACAGTTACTTTTTTGCCTAAATTGGCATCAATATTTGCTCTTACCGAAAAACGTTGAAAATCTGTATTCATCAATGTTCCTTGTTGGTTGAAATATCCAATTGAAATCATTGAACGGAGGTTTTCAGTTCCTCTACTGATGCTCAAATTATAATTTTGCATCGGAGCGGAACGAGTTAATTCTTTAAACCAATCTGTTCCTGTACCCAAAGCCGACGGATTTCTGTATGCTTCTGCTACACTTGAAAGATTAAAAACCGTACCTCTAATTCCTGCGAGTTGCATTTGTCCATCAATTCTATTTTGAGCAAATTGTTCAGCCGTCATCATTTGTACACGGTTACGGTCTGCAATAACTTGCGTGCCTGTATAAGCACTAAATTCAACATTCGTTACCCCTGATTTCGCTTTTTTAGTAGTAATCAAAATAACGCCATTTGAACCTCTTGAACCATAAATTGCCGTAGAAGACGCATCTTTCAAAATCGAAATAGATTCAATATCATCGGGTGAAAGTGTACTTAATGGATTTGAAAATTTACTGTAATAATTAGTTACAGGGAAACCATCAATGACATACAAAGGGTCGTCGCCTGCCCCTAATGAACCTGCTCCACGAATACGGATAACAGGCCCAGCCCCTGGAGCTCCCGAAACCTGACTCACTTGTACGCCTGCTACTTGTCCTGCCATTTTTTGGTCGATACTTGTAACGGGTAAATCTTTGATATTCTGTGTTTTAATGCTTGAAACTGCCCCTGTAACATCCTTTCTTTCTTGGCTACCATACCCAACCACAACCACTTCCGAAAGCGTTTTGGTATCTAAAACCATTGCCACATTTATTTTGGTACGATTGCCAACGCTCACTTCTTGGTTTAAATATCCCACGTAGCTAAAAACCAATACCGTTTTTTCGTCAGGAATAGACAAACGGAAATTGCCATTGCCATCTGTACTTGTGCCTGTGGTGGTATTTTTAATGCCAATACTTACGCCTGGCAGACCTTGTCCACTTTCAGAATCAGTAACTGTTCCGCTGATTGTTTGAGCAATTGACTCGATTTTCGACGTATTTTTTACTGCCAAAACCTCATTTTCATTAAGTTTTCCGTCATTAAACGACGTGGCTATATTAGTCGTTGTTTGCGAAATGGTTTCTTGAAATCGGGCATCAACATCGGCTGTTTGTTTGGATTTTTTTTCCGCTAAAATTAAATAAGAATCATCCTTTATTTTCTTATAACGTAAGCCTAACGGACGTAAAATACTTCCCAAACTTTTCTCAAATTTTAGGTCATAATGAATAGCATTACTCGAAACATTAAAGCCTTGAATAACTTTGTCTTCAAATAAAATATCAATTTTATAATGAGATTTTAAATTGCGAAGAGCATCTTTTAAGCTAATGCTTGATACACTTTCGGAGTGCGATTTTTGGAGTTTGGCATAAGCCATCATCTGTGCAAAACTGGAATTTTGCCACAAAAATAGGAGAGTGAAGGCAAAAAAAGTTTTGCCAACCATTCGTAGTTTTTGTTTCATAACTAAAAAGTCGGGTTTAAATTATTCAAAAAAAGTAACGTTATTATCTTGTCTATTAAAGTTGATTTCTAACAATTCGGAAATGACTTGGAGGAGTTCATCGGCATTTTCAGCATGAAAAGCACCTGAGATAGTTCTTTGTGATAGGGCTTCATCTCGGAATTCAATTTTTACTCCAAAATTCTCTTGAATCATCGTTGCGACCTCTTTTAAAGGCGTTTGTTCAAAGACAAAGCGGTGTTCTTGCCAAGCAGAATAGTTTTGAGGTTGTTCAATTTGTTGAACTTTTGCCTGTCCAATACGGTTAAACGTAACCAAATCACCAGGTTTCATGGTCAATTGTTTTGCCTTTTTCCCAACGGTGTAATTCAGTTTTACTTTCCCCTTGTTCAAGACAACTTTCGCCTCTTTCTGACGAGCATATACGTTGAATTCGGTTCCTAAAACTTCCACCTCAAAATTCTTATCAGTTTTGACAATAAATCGCTGATTATCAATGGTATGTTTGACTGAGAAACTGGCTTCACCCGTCAAAAATACCTCACGAGTTTTTGTTCCAAAACCAAAACGAGCCACTTTCAAGGCAGAATTGGCATTAAGCGAAACTTGGCTACCATCGGGTAATTGTATCTTTTGAATTTCTCCAAAAGCCGTTTGATAGTTTTTATAAAAAATATAATCTCGGGTGATAAAAACGCCAAAAGAAACCAGCAAAACAACCGCCGCAGCCGCCAACCAACGAAAATTTTGTTGGAAAAAATTAGGTGTAGGCTCAACGAAAATGGGCGTTAAATACGCTTCATTCTGAGCAATTTTTTGCAGCGATTTTTGGAGTGCATCCTCCGTATTTGGTAAAATCTGAATAAACTGGTTTTCCCATTCGTCTAACCATTCGTAGTATAATTCTCGATTTTCGGGTTCGAGAAGCCATTGTTCAATTAATTTTTTTTGTAGCGGAGTTGCTCGCCCCGAAAAAAGCTCAAACAATATATTTTTATTTACCGATTTGTCCATTTTTAGTTTGTTCTACTGTTAATAGTAACACAGACTTTAGTCTGTAATAGAGTAACACAGACTTTAGTCTGTATCCAGTAATTTTACTTACAGACTGAAGTCTGTGTTACTGAAAATTAGAAAAATAAAAAGCGAAACTAAATAGCCATCTAATGATTTTCGCATTTGAGACAAAGCCTTCATAATGTGTGCTTCCACGGTTTTTAGGGCGATTTCTAATTCTTCGGCTATCTCCTTATTTTTCTTATTTTCAAAGCGACTCATCAAAAATACTCGCTGACATTGGGGTGGGAGAGAGGTTATGCTATGTTCTATTTTCAAAAAAAGTTCATCGTATTGAAGCATCGTTTGAGGTGTTTCTTCTAAAACTTGGTTCAGGACGTTTTCTGGAATTTCATCAATGTCAGAATCATTTTTAAACTCCCATTGCAGATAATTGTAGGCTCTATTACGGACGGATGCGTACAAATACGAGCGAAAAGAAGTTGTGATTTTTGTTTGAACTTGATTTTTCCAGAAGGTCAAAAAAACGTCTCCCACAATATCTTCCGCTACTTCTTTGGAATACACAAAGCGAACGGCATGGCTACACAAAGCACGATGATAACGCCTAAAAAGTAGTTCATAGCCTTTTTTTGCATCCTCTTGAAATGCTTGTCTAATAAAAACCTCAGCATCTGCGATTTTCCCCTGAACACTATGTTCATCAACCACTCGAATTTTTGGCAAATTCCCGTTGAATGCGTATGCAACATTTTCTGACATGATAAAAGACTTTTTTGGGAAGTCAATTAATTGATATTGAGATAATTGTCTGTTTTTGGAAAGTAAGCGTAATTAAAACATAAAGACAGTTGTTACGTCGTGTCTAATTATTATGACAAGAATTAATTTTACTACCCTTAGTGTATTTGTAAAAAATGTTCATTTTTTTGTTTAAAAAATTATATTTTGAAAATAGGGGTATTTTATTCAGAAGAAAATGGAAGGATTTTAATACTCGAAGAATGAATTATATGTAAAAACAAAAACGTCATAAGTTTCAAAACCTATGACGTTAAAATAAGGTAGTGCGAATAGCATTCGCCAATTGTAATTCACCAGTTCTAAATTATAGTTGGCGAATACTATTCGCCACTACCTGTTCTTACTTTTTCCCTTTCCAAGAAATCATCAAAACACCACCCAAAACGATGAATGTACCGATAGTTTGCCAAGTAGAGATATGTTCATCCAAGAAAATATTTGCCATAATTATCGTAGCAATTGGTCCAATACTGCCAATAATTGAGGCATTACCAGAGCCAATTCTTTTAATTCCTTCCGAAATCATAAACGACGGAATCACCGTTGTAAAAACCGCCATCGTGATTGATAATCCATAAACTTCGGGTTGGTACGACCATAAACCTCCGCCAATCGACACGGAATAATGGACGATAATCATGGCGGTAGAAATCAGCATGGCGTAGCAAGTAAATCGTAAAGCTCCAATTTTAGGAATCATCTCGCCCGAACCAATCAAGTACAAGGCATACGTGAGCGAACTCAAAAATATCAAAAATGAGCCTGTCACTAAATCCTTTTGCAAACCCATGCGAAGGTCTGGAATAAAGGCGAAAATTACGCCTAAATACGTAATAATGAGGGCAAAATATTGAATTTTATGAATTTGTTTTTTGAGGAAAATCCCCGAAAGAATTACTACCAAAGTTGGATAAATAAACAAAATGAGTCTCTCAACACTTGCGGTAATGTAGTTTAAACCCCAAAAATCAAAAAATGCCGCTAAGTAGTAACCCACCAAACCGATTACTAACATCCAAATCCATTCTTTACCATTTAATTTTGGAACTTCCGCCTGATTTTTATTCTGAAAAAAGAGAATAATCAAGTAAAACGGAGCAGAAAATACCATTCTGAGAGTGAGTAAAGAAACCGTATCCACATGATAATGAATGTAATTATATTTGACCAAAACGGCTTTCCCCGCAAAACATATCGAACCAACAATTACCAAAATTGCCCCGATGAAATACTGTATTTGTGATTTTTTCATAATTGCAATACGGTAATATTTTACCGTGTATTTGCTATACTAAATGAATGGCAAAGGATTGCCGTACTACATAAAAAAACCTTTCCAAAAAGTTTTGGAAAGGTTTTTAAAGATTTTATAAACAAGCTTATTTTTTAGCTCTTTGTTTTTTTACATCTTCGGGACTAATTGCCCCTGCCTTATTTCCAAAACTTTTACGCACGTAAGTGAGTACATCCGCAATCTGATTATCCGTCAGAAAATCATGAGATGGCATTTCGTTAGAAAAACTATCACCATTGATTTCTGTATTTTTCAGACCTTTCAGAATAACATCAATCAGTCGGAGTGAATCACCCTGAACCCAGTCTGTATTTACCAACGGAGGGTTCATATTAGGCACGCCGCTTCCATCCTCTTGGTGGCAAGGGAGACAGTAAGTTTCGTAAATAATCTTTCCAGAATCTGCTTGAAAATTAGCAGATTTGGGTTTAGAAACGGTATTTTTTTGCATCATTGCCGAACTTAAAAATAATGTAAGCAATGATAAAGTGATGATGTATTTCATTTTGTAACTCGATGCTTCCGCATCAGACAATAATTATAACAAAACTGTAAAATCCGATGTGGAAACGTCGGGATACAATTAGATAACTTTCCTAAATAATATATAATTATTCAAAGATTTAGGTTTACAAGACCACATACGATAATCCAAACTTGTGCAATATTTTTTAGTCTGTTACGAAATGTCTCTTTTACCA
>NZ_JAYGIN010000027.1:0-100519 GCF_034931005.1 Arcicella sp. LKC2W | reverse complement strand
CGAGTCAAATTACGAGTTTGTCAGTTGGGACAAAATCATTGAGTTTTGTAGCAAAAGTAATTGGTAGTCAAAGTATTACCAACAAAGCAGAAATCAGTAAAAGCGACCAATTCGACCCAGATTCACAGATAAATACAGGTACAGAAGATGGTCAGGATGATACCGATGATGCGATTTTAACGCCCAAAATAGCCGATTTAAGTGTAGAGAAATTAGTTTCTAAAACGAATCCCAACGTAGGCGAAACGATAACTTACACAATAAAAGTAAAAAATGCAGGCCCTGACAATGCGACCAATGTACAGATAAAAGATGTTTTGCCAGTTGGTTTACAGTTTGTAAGTAGCACAGACTTTAGTCTGTCGTCAAATATATTGCTATCAAACAACATTGCAAGTATCACCTCAGGTGGCGAAGCGACTTTAACTTTCCAAGCGAAAGTAACACAAAGTGGAGCAATTTTAAATAAAGCAGAAGTTAGTAAATCCGATGTTTATGACATTGATTCACAACCGAATACAGGCACAGAAGACGGTCAAGATGATACAGGTGGCATAACCATTGGTGGTCAGCAAGCGGATTTATCACTACAAAAAGACGTTGATACTCTAACAGGAATGCCTGCCACACCCAATGTGGGGGATATTGTAACGTATTCAATCACGGTGCTTAATGCAGGACCAAGTGTTGGGACTGGCGTTGAGGTGAAAGATATTTTACCCGCAGGTTTACAGTTTGTTAGTAGCACAGATTTTATCAATCGTAATGATACCTTAATTACCTCAGCCCCGCTGACATTAGGCATTGGAACACCAAGAGTTTTGACTTTTAAAGCAAAAGTTTTAACGCCAATAGGTGCAAATTACACGATAATTAACAAAGCTGAAATTACAAAAGCTGACCAAGTTGACAGTGATTCGCAACCAAATACAGGTACAGAAGATGGTCAGGATGATACGGATAATGCGATTCTGACGATTCAACGAGCAGATTTGAGATTGCAAAAAACAGTTTCAAAAATAAATCCAACTGTTGGAGAATCAGTCACTTATACGATTTTGGTAACCAATGAAGGACCAAATGCAGCTACCAATGTTGAAGTGAAAGACGTATTGCCAACAGGTTTAGAATTCGTTTCAACAGGAACGCCTGGCGGTTCAACGCTGACCAATAATAACGGAACCTTGACAGGAACAATTATTAACATTCCTGTGGGCGTAACTCGTAGTGTAACTTTTGTGGCGAAAGTTACCCAATCAGGAGCAATTTTAAACAAAGCAGAAGTTTCAAAATCTGACCAATTTGACCCTGATTCTCAACCAAATACAGGTACAGAAGACGGTCAAGATGATACAGGTGGCGTAATCATTGGCGGACAACAAGCGGATTTGAGTTTGACAAAAACCGTAGATAATCCCCGTCCAAATGTAGGTGATAATGTTACTTACACCATTTCTGTGAGCAATCATGGGCCAAGTGATGCTACCCATGTTGAGGTGCGTGACGTATTGCCTGCGGGTTTACAATTTGTAAGTAGTTCTGATTTTACCTCGCAAGGTTCGATTTTATTGACGGAGATTTCAACGCTGATAAATGGCTCAACGAAAGTCTTGAAATTCGTGGCGAAAGTCATTGGTTATCAGAAGATTGTCAATAAAGCTGAAATTTCAAAAGCTGACCAATTTGACCCTAATTCTCAACCCAATACAGGAACAGAAGACGGTCAAAATGATACAGATTCAACCGTGGTAAAACCACAAGTGGCAGATTTAAGTTTGACAAAAACCGCCTCGAATCAACAGCCAAATGTGGGTGACGAAATCACTTATACCATCACCGTGAAAAATGCAGGAACTGACCCTGCCACGAATGTACAAGTACGTGATATTTTACCTACGGGCTTAACTTTCGTGAGTTCAGTGGGAACGCCTAACGCAGATTTTACATTGTCTGGAAGTAATATTTTAACCTCGAAAAATATCCTTTCGATTGCTGTAAATGGGCAAGCCGTTCTGACATTTGTGGCACGGGTTTCCCAACCTTTGAGTATTACCAATAAGGCTCAAATTATTAAATCTGACCAGTTTGATTCTGACTCTCAGCCAAATAACGGAACCGATAATAACGAAGACGATACCGATGGCGTAACCATTGGCGGTCAGCAAGCGGATTTATCGTTGAAGAAAGATATTGACAAAGTTAATCCGAACGTAGGTGATGTTGTCACGTATTCAATCACGGTAAATAACGCAGGGCCTTCAATTGCCACAGGTGTTGAAGTAAAAGATATTTTGCCAGCAGGTTTACAATTTGTAAGTAGCACAGGAACGCCTGCCGCAGACTTTATTGCTAACGGTGATACACTAAAAGCACAAATTGGAACAATCCAAATTGGCACACCAAGAGTGGTTACTTTCAAAGCAAAAGTTTTAGCTCCAATCAACAATCAAACAACAATAATCAACGCCGCAGAAATTTCAAAAGCTGACCAGCAAGACCCTGATTCACAAGTAAATACTGGAACAACTGACGGTCAAGACGATACGGATGATGCTATTTTGACGATTCAAATGGCTGATTTGAAATTATTGAAAACAGTTTCAAATCCAAGTCCGATTGTGGGTTCAACCGTAACGTATTCAATTACAGTCACTAATGAAGGTTCAAGTGCGGCAACAAACGTTGAAATTACGGATGTTTTACCAACAGGTTTGCAATTTGTTAGCTCATTGAATTTCGTAGAAAGTCCTTCGGGAATCCTCAAAACCACGATTGCCAATTTAGCTTCTGGGACAAATAGAACGATAACATTTGATGCAAAAGTTACCCAAGCAGGAGCAATTTTAAACAAAGCAGAAATTACTAAATCTGACCAATTTGACCCTGATTCTCAACCAAATACAGGCACAGAAGACGGTCAAGATGATAATGGTGGCGTAACCATTGGCGGACAACAAGCGGATTTAAGTTTGAAGAAATTAGTCTCGAATGTCTCACCAAATGTGGGTGAAAACGTAACTTATACCATTGAAGTTACCAATTCGGGCCCATCAACGGCAACGAATATTGAGGTAAAAGATATTTTGCCAACGAGTTTACAATTTGTAAGTAGTTCGGACTTTATCCAACAAGGAAATATCCTCACCGCTCAAATTCCAAATATTGCCAATGGCGAGAAAAAATCGGTAACATTCGTAGCAAAAACCACCAACTTACCACTCACCAACTCACAAATAATTAATCGGGCTGAAATCAGTAAAGCCGACCAATTTGACCCAGATTCAAATCCAAATTCTGGAACAAGCGATGGTGAAGATGATACGGATTCAGTAAGCGTAAAATCTCGCTCGGCTGATTTGAGTTTGAAGAAATCTGTAAGCAATACCAATCCACAAGTTAGTGATGTGATTACTTACACGATTAAAATTAAAAATAATGGTTTAGATAATGCGACCAACGTTCAGGCGAAGGATATTTTACCAGATGGATTGACGTTTATCAGTACCACAGACTTCAGTCTGTCATCGACTAATATTCTGACTTCCAATAATATAGCTTCAATTGCGGTTGGGCAAGAAATATCATTGACTTTCCAAGCGAAGGTTATGAAGGCGGGTACGATTTTGAACAAAGCAGAAATTACGAAATCTGACCAAGCAGACCCGAATTCAACGCCAAATAATGGAACGGAGAATAACGAAAATGATACTGATGGTGTATTAATCAATGCTCAACAAGCTGATTTGAGTTTGGAAAAATTAGTTTCTAACTTAAAACCAAACGTTGGCGAAGTGATTACTTACACCGTAAAAGTATTTAATGCAGGGCCAAATAAAGCAACAAATGTACAGGTGAAAGATATTTTGCCGACAGGTTTAGACTTTGTTGCATCTGCCGATTTTACAAATTCAAACGATTCTTTAACGTCTAAAAACGTTGATTCAATTGCCGTTGGAAATTCAAGTATTTGGACTTTCCAAGCGAAAGTGGTTCAAGCAGGAGCAATTGAAAACCGTGCGGAAGTTTTAAAGTCTGACCAGTATGATGCTGACTCACAGCCGAATACAGGAACAAAAGACGGACAAGACGACCAAAATGGCGTAACCATTCAGACGCAACAGGCGGATTTGAGTCTGCAAAAAACGGTTTCAGCAGGGACTTACAATGTGGGTGATATTGTAACGTACAGCATCACGGTAAATAATGCAGGAACGGATTTAGCGACAAATATTGAGGTAACGGATATTTTGCCAACGGGTTTAAGTTTTGTAGGAAGTACATCGTTCATCAATACCGCAGGAACGCTCAAAGCGAACATTACAGGTTTGGCAATTGGTACCAGCGTAATCTTAAATTATCAAGCAAAAATTACGCAATCTGGCACAATTAATAACAAAGCACAAATTACCAAAGCTGACCAATTTGACCCAGATTCGAGTCCAAATAACGGTACCGCCAATGGCGAAGATGATACTGATAATGAGGTGATTAGTACGCAACCTGCCGCCGATTTAAGTTTGACGAAAGTCGTAAGTAATCGTTTGCCAAATGTAAACGAGCAAATTACTTATACCATTACCGTTAAAAATGCAGGGCCAGATACCGCCAGAAATGTGCAGGTAAAAGACGTGTTACCATCGGGATTATTGTTCATCAGTACCACAGGAACGCCTGCCGCAGACTTTACCCTGTCATTAACAACTTTAACAAGCAATAATATCCCAAAAATTGCTCCGAATGATAGTGTTAAATTGACTTTCGTAGCACAGGTTTCCCAACCTATGTCGGTGGTAAACAAAGCAGAAATCTCAAAATCTGATACATTCGACCCTGATTCTCAACCAAATACAGGTACAGAAGACGGTCAGGATGATACAGGTGGTGTAATTATTAGTGGACAACAAGCTGATTTGAGTTTAGAGAAATCGGTTTCAAATGCCGCAGGAACGCTTGCCGAACCAAATGTAGGTGAAACGGTAACTTATACCATCACGGTTCGCAATGCAGGGCCAGATGTGGCTACGGGCGTACAGGTGAAAGATATTTTGCCAGCAGGTTTGAGTTTGGTAAGTACCTCAGACTTTAGTCTGTCTGGAGATACTCTAACAAATTTAACACCTTTAACCATACAAGTTGGAACGCCAAGAGTATTGACTTTTGTAGCACAGGTTTCCCAACCTGTAACCATTATTAACAAAGCAGAAATTAGTAAAGTTGACCAATTTGACCCTGATTCTCAACCAAATACAGGCGTAAATGACGGTCAAGATGATACAGATGATGCCGTCATAAAACCACAAATTGCCGATTTGAGTTTGAAAAAATCAGTGGATAATGCTTCGGTGATTAATGCGAATGGCATTGCGGTATTTAACGTAGGCGATATTTTAACGTATCGTTTAAAAGTTACCAATGCAGGGCCATCAACGGCAACTAATGTTGACGTTAAAGACATTTTACCAGCAGGATTGACATTTATTTCATCAAATGACGTAGTAAATAATGCAGGAATTTTAACAGGAACTGTTCAAAATTTACCAGTTGGTTCAACAAGAGAATTGGTTTATATAGCACAGATTTCCCAATCTGTGAACACAACGAACAAAGCAGAAATTACAAAAAGTGACCAATTTGATTTGGATTCAAGTCCAAACAATGGCACACAAAATGGCGAAGATGATACCGACAGTACAAGCGTTTACGGACGTTCTGCCGATTTGTCAATTCAAAAAATTGCTTCCGATTCAGTTTTCAATGTAGGCGACGTAATTACATATTCAATCAAAGTAAAAAACAACGGAACGGATACACAGACTAATGTAACGGTGAAAGATATTTTGCCAACGGGTTTAACATTTGTAAGCACAGGAACGCCTGGCAGCTCAGACTTTGTAAATCAAGGAAATACGTTAACGAGCCAAGTTCAGAATTTGTTAGTTGGAGAAACCAAAACGCTTACTTACAATGCGAAAATTAGTGCATTCAGTAACACGCTGAAAAATGTGGTACAACTCATTAATCCACAAATTCCAGACTTAGTTACGACAAACGATAAAGATTCAGCAACGGTAAGAATTCGTCAGGCAGATTTGAGTTTGACCAAGACCGTGAGCAATCCAACAGGAACGCCTGCCGCAGGAACGCCTGCCGACCCCAATATCAACGATGTTGTAACCTTCACTTTGACCGTAAAGAATGACGGTGGAGATATAGCGACCAATGTACAGGTAAAAGATATTTTGCCGATTGGTTTAGAGTTTGTGAGTAGCACAGACTTTAGTCTGTTCGCTGGGAATATTTTATTAAGCAAAACCCTTCCAATTGTCATAAAAGGCACGCCAGAAGTATTGACATTCAAGGCAAGAATTACGCAAGCTGGAAAAATTACCAACAAAGCTGAGATTATAAAATCTGACACTTATGATGCTGATTCACAACCAAATACAGGTACAGAAGACGGTCAGGATGATGTTGGTTCAGTCACAATCAGCGGTCAGCAAGCGGATTTAAGTTTAGATAAATTGGTATCAAATATTCGTCCAAACGTGGGTGATGCCATTACCTATACTTTACGTGTTTTTAATGCAGGGCCAAGCAAAGCAACCAACGTACAGGTGAAGGATATTTTACCAAGTGGTTTAACGTTCATTTCATCAACTGATTTTGTAAAAACAGGCGATACTTTAATTGCAAATATTGACAGCGTTTCGGTAAATCAAATTAAAGATTTGACATTTGTAGCACAGGTTTCTCAACCTGCGTCAATCATAAATAAGGCTCAAATCACGAAATCTGACCAATTTGACCCAGATTCTAAACCAAATTCTGGAACGCAAGACGGTCAAGATGATACCGATAAAATTACCATCATACCACAAACTGCTGATTTGAGTTTACGCAAAACGGTTGATAAATCAGTGGTAAATTTGGGCGACAATGTGATATATAGCATCACTGTGTCCAACGCAGGCCCAGATTTGGCAACGAATGTACAAGTAAAAGATGTGTTGCCTTCGGGAATTATTTTTGTGTCTTCAAAAGGAACACCTGTCGAAGACTTTAAATTGAATGCCGATACGCTTTTATGGAAAATTCCAACAATTGCGGTGGGCGGTTCTCAAACAATATCATTTATTGCAAAACTGACTGAAGCAGGTGAGAAAATCAATAAAGCACAAATCACCAAATCAGACCAATTTGACTCAGATTCTAAGCCTAATAATGGCACTGAAAATACAGAAGACGATACGGATAATGTAGGAGTGGTAGTAAATCAAATTGATTTGAGTTTGAAAAAAACAGTGTCTAAACTCAAACCAAATGTAGGCGAACACATTACTTATACCATTTCAGTAAAGAATGCAGGGGCATCGGTGGCAACTAATGTGGAGGTAAAAGATTATTTACCAACAGGGTTATCATTTGTAAGTACAGGAACGCCTGCCGGCACTGATTTTATCCAACAAGGAACAATCCTGACGGCAAAAACGGATACCATTAAAGCCAACGAAACGAAATTATTTACTTTTATTGCAAAGGTTTTATCAACCGCAGATACTCGTCAGCCAATTACAAACAAAGCTGAAATTACCAAAGCTGACCAATTTGACACGGATTCTAAACCAAATAATGGTACCGAAAATGGCGAAGACGACCAAGACCGTGTAACGATTAGTTTGCAAGTAGCAGATTTGAGCCTATCAAAAATTGTGAGTAATCCACTGGCAAGTGTAGGCGATGCTGTAACGTTTACTTTGACCGTTACCAATATTGGTTCTGATACTGCAACCAATGTACGGGTAAAAGATATTTTGCCATCGGGTTTAGAATTGGTTTCACCTATTGATTTTGTCGATAATAGCGGAGCATTGATTTCTAAAAACATACCAGTAATTGTACCTAATGGAACGGCCAAATTGAGTTTTGTAGCTCGTGTTACAAAAGCAGGTGCCATTATAAACAAGGCTGAAATTATTTCTTCTGACCAATTTGACCCTGATTCTCAACCAAATACAGGGACTGACGACGGTCAGGATGATATTGGTAGAGCCATGCTGAATGGACAACAAGCTGATTTGAGTTTGCAAAAACAAATCTCAAATACCTCACCGAATTTAGGCGACATTGTTACTTACACCATCAAAGTAAGCAATGCAGGCCCTAACAATGCGACCAATATTGAGGTCAAAGATGTACTGCCAGTAGGTTTACAATTTGTGAGTAGCACAGCAACATCCGTTGGGGGTTTCAGCCTGTCAGGCAATATTTTAACAGGAAATATTGATACCGTAAAAGTTGGACAAACGGTTTCTTTAACATTTCAAGCGAAGAACAATTTTTCAATCAGTAATTCACAACTTACAAATAACGCTGAAATTTCAAAAGCCGACCAATTCGACCCAGATTCTTCGCCAAATAATGGAACAAGCAACGGAGAAGACGATACTGACGGTATAAGTTTCACGACACAGGCAGCAGATTTGTCAATCAAAAAAAGCGTTTCAGCAGGGCCTTATCATGTAGGAGATAATATTAGTTATACGATTGTTGTAAAAAATAATGGTCCAAGTTTAGCGACAAATATTGTGGTAATAGATTCATTACCAAATAGTTTGGCTTTTGTATCAGGAGTTGATTTCTTGAATCTGGAAGGAAAAATTACGGCAGGAATCGGTAGTTTGGCAGTAGGCACAAGTCAGACATTAACGGTAGTTGCAAAGATTATTAAATCAGGAAATATCCAAAATACGGGTATCATCATAAAAGCTGACCAAACTGACCCCGACACCAAAAATAACCGTGATTCGGTATCGATAAATACTCAAAAAGCCGCAGATTTATCTTTGCGTAAATTGGTGTCAAATCATACTCCATCAATTGGAAGTAATGTTACATTCACGATTTATGTGAAAAACTCAGGGCCAGACACTGCTCAAAATGTGCAGGTAAAAGATTTTATGCCAACAGGTTTAGAGTTTATCAGTAGCACAGGAACACCTACCGCAGACTTTACACTGTCCAACGATGGAAATTTATTAAGTAAAACAATTCCAACGCTTGCAAATGGAGATAGTCTTGCACTCAATTTTGTAGCAAAAGTTACTAATTTACAAATAATCAACAAAGCAGAGATTTTTAAATCTGAAACATACGACCCTGATTCACAGCCCAATACAGGTACGTCCGACGGGCAAGATGATACAGGAGGCGTAGTGCTGAATGGGCAACAAGCAGATTTGAGTATCCGTAAAGATGTTGATAATATTTATCCGAATGTGGGTGATGTAGTGACTTATACCATCCGTGTGACAAATGGAGGTCCCAGCATTGCAACAAATGTTGAAGTACAAGATATTTTACCATCTGGTTTAGAAATAATATCAGTAGGAGATTTCCAAAATGCAGGAAATATACTGACTTCAACTTTTCCAACAATTGGGGTGAATGAAATGAAAACCCTAATTTTTAGTGCGAAAGTTTTAGCTCCAACTAATTCAACATCAATACAAAACAAAGTCCAAATTACTAAATCTGACCAATATGACCCTGATTCTCAGCCAAATAGCGGAACGTCAGACGGTCAAGATGATACCGATGATGCCGTTGTCAATATTCAACAAGCGGATTTGAGTTTACGCAAAACAATTGATGGAGCAGTTTCAGTAACGAAAGGTTCGCTGGTAACGTATCGTTTAACGGTTAGTAATGCAGGGCCTTCTACGGCTACCAATGTAGAAGTAAAAGACGTATTGCCACAAGGTTTAGAATTGGTTAATCCCGCAGATTTTACCAATACCAACGGTACATTGACCGCTACAATTCCATCATTATTGGGTGGCACTTCACGCACGCTTTCATTTGTAGCTCGTATTACGCAAGCAGGCAATGTATTGAATGTGGCTGAAATTAGTAAATCTGACCAATTTGACCCAGATTCTAAAGTAGGTAATGGAACTAATAATACAGAAGATGACCGTTCGGAAGTTAGCACATTTGGGCGTTCGGCAGATTTAAGTTTGACCAAAACAGTTTCTGATTCGGTAGTAACTTCTTTACAAACAGTAACTTATAGTATTTTGGTGAGAAATGCTGGGCCTGATGCCGTCGGAGAATTTACCGTGAAAGATTATTTGCCAACAGGAGTTGAATTCGTTTCGAGTAAATATTTCACCAATTCGGCAGGTACATTATCCGCCACCGTATTTAATGTTAAAAAAGATTCAACCGTGAAGTTGACAGTTACGGCAAGAGTTAAAAAGACTGTTTTAGAAAATGTAGCTTCAAACAGTTTATTGCCTGTATATTTTGTCAATAGAGCTGAAATTACGGATTCCGATACACCAGACCCTGATTCTCAGCCCAATAACGGAACGGGCAATGAAGAAGACGATACCGACCATGCAGATATTCGGGTACGTGTTGCAGATTTGAGCTTACGTAAATTAGTGTCAAATCCAACGCCACAAATAGGGCAACTATTTGAATATAAATTGGTTGTGAAAAATGAAGGCCCTGATTTTGCCACTAACGTACAAGTCAGAGATATTTTGCCAACAGGTTTAGAGTTTATTTCGAGCAACGATTTTACCAATAATAACGGTGTTCTTTTAAGTAAAAACATAGTTAAAATTGATAATGGGAAAGCTGATACTTTAAAATTCATTACAAAAATCACTAACACACCACTCAGTAGTTTACAAATAACAAACCGTGCAGAAATTTCAAAGTCTGACCAATTAGACCCTGATTCTGAGCCAAATAATGGCTTGCAAAATGGAGAAGACGATGAAGCATCGGTAATTGTGGGTGGACAATCGGCAGATTTAAGTTTGACCAAAGACGTGGATAATCCAACGCCAAATGTAGGTGACGTAATTACTTACACCATCAAAGTTAAAAATACAGGACTATCTGCTGCTACCAATGTACAAGTACAGGATTATTTACCGAGAGGTTTACAATTTATGACAGCATCAGTTGGGGACTGGACGATGACTAACGACAGTACACTTGTTAGTAAAATTATTCCTCAAATTTTACCAAATACCACCATAACATTAACCGTGAAAAATAAAGTAACGGCTTTAGCAATGGCTCGTGGGTCTTCGGTGAAAAACTTTGCGGAAATAATTAAATCTGACCAGTACGACCCTGACTCACAACCAAATACAGGTTATGGTGATGGTCAAGATGATACAGATGATGGCGAAATTAAAATTCAATATGCTGATTTGAGCCTGACAAAAACATCCTCAAATCGTAAGCCCAAAGTAGGCGAAGAAATAGATTATACCATTACCGTTACTAATGACGGCGTAAGTGATGCCACAAATGTACAAGTACAGGATATTTTGCCAAAAGGTCTGTTGTATTTATCTGGTAATAATTGGGTTAAAATAGGAGATACCCTCCGAAATATCATTCCTTTAGTCAATGCAGGAATGAGTCGTTCTGTGAGTTTTACCGTGAAAGTTTTGGTTTCAGATGCTATTTTAAATAAAGCAGAAATTTCTAAAGCAGACCAATTTGACCCAGACTCTGAACACGGAAACGGAACAACAAAAGGCGAAGACGACGAAGCGGGTGTTTTGGTGAATGGCGAACAAGCAGATTTGAGTTTGCTTAAAACGGTTTCAAATGCTCGTCCCAATGTAGGAGATACCATAACTTATTCAATATCAGTACATAATGCTGGGCCAGATGCCGCCACCAATGTGGAGGTAAAAGATAAATTGCCGAAAGAAATTGAATTTATCCAAAGTGATGATTTTGATAATTTGGGTAGTACATTATTTGGCACAATCAATAAAATTGGAGCAGATTCAACAAAAATATTGACTTTCAAAGGTTTGGTAACGGGAGCTGTGGCTTTTACAAACCGTGCAGAAATTTCAAAGTCTGACCAATATGACCCTGATTCTCAACCCAATACAGGTATAAAGGATGGACAGGATGATACTGGTGCTGTCACCGTGAAACCTCGTGTGGCAGATTTGAGTTTACAAAAATTAGCCGACCGCAAAACTACTAATATTGGAACAAGTGTAACTTTCAAATTAGTAGTGAAAAACGCAGGGCCAGACTCCGCAACGCACGTGGTCGTGAAGGACGTTTTACCGACAGGATTAGAATTTGTGAGTAGCAAACACTTTATAATGTCTAATGATATTGTCTTAACGAGCAAAGCCATCACAGTAGCACCTAATACTACTGATACCTTATCTTTTGTGGCACGTGTAGTGAAAGAAGGTATTATTTTGAATAAAGCGGAGATTGTAAAATCGGATGTTTATGACCCGAATTCTAAACCAAATTCTGGAACAGAGGACGGCGAAGACGATAACGCAAGAGTAAGCGTTGGCGGTGAGCAAGCAGATTTGAGTTTGGTGAAAACAGTAGCAGACCAATTTGTCAACGTTGGTAAAACAACCACATTTACCATCAAAATCAATAATGCAGGGCCAAGTGTTGCTACGAATGTACAGGTGAAAGATTATTTACCGAAAGGTTTGGTATTCGTTTCAACAGGAACGCCTGCCAGCCCTGATTTCTTGAAAGTTACAGATTCGGTATATGTAAGTAGAAATATTGCTCAAATAGCAGTAAATCAAACGGTTAGCTTGACGATGGTAGCGATGGTGACAAAAGATTTCTACAATTCACAACTCACGAATTCACAATTAGTTAACCGTGCTGAAATTTCAAAATCAGACCAGTTTGACCCTGATTCTCAACCAAATACAGGAACAGAAGACAGTCAAGACGACCAAAGTAGAGCAACGATTACTGTTCCGACATCAGATTTGAGTTTGAAAAAAACTGTTTCAAATGCCACGGCAACGATTGGTTCGGAAGTAACTTATACGATAACCGTAACCAACGACGGCAACGACAATGCGACCAATGTTGAGGTAAAAGATTATTTACCAAAAGGTTTGACGATTGTGAAATTAAATGATTTTACCATCTCAAAAACGAGTGATACTTTGACTTTGAAAATAGGTAGATTGAATGCAGGAGATAGTAAGATTTACACATACACCGCCAAAATTTTAGCAGGTGGAAGTATGATAAACAAAGCTGAAATCACCAAAACCGACCAATTCGACCCAGATTCTGAACACGGAAATGGTACAGGAAAAGGCGAAGATGACGAAGCATCGGCAACGATAGGAGGAGAGTCCGCAGATTTGGAAATCAAGAAAACGGTTTCTAATCGTAAACCAAACGTAGGAGAGAATGTCACATACACCATTACGGTGAAAAATAATGGGTCAAACACAGCTACGAATGTTGAGTTTAAAGACGTATTGCCAGCAGGATTAAATTTTGTTTCGGGAGATAAAGGAATTCAGTTTATTCCATCAACCATCACAGGAAAAATTGACTCAATTAGAACGGGTAAAGTGTTGTCATTTAGCTATATAGTGAAACTAATAACTAATAACCAGTCACCAGTAACTAATCATGTCGAGATTACGAAGAGCGACCAATTTGACCCGAATCTTAAAAACAACAAAGATTCAGTAAGTATCGGTGGACAATCGGCAGATTTGAGCTTGATTAAATTAGTCAATAAACCAAATGCTAATTTAGGTGAACAAGTAACCTACAAATTGATTGTGAAAAATGCGGGAGCAGACACCGCCACCAATGTAGTAGTTCGTGATGTGTTGCCAGCAAGTTTAGGATTTGTAGCCAGTACCGATTTCACGATGACAGGTTCGGCTTTGATTTCTCGTAAAATCTTGAAAATTGCTCCAAACAAAGCGGATACCTTGATTTTTATTGCCAAAGTAAAAGACAAAGGCATGATTATGAACTGTGCTGAAATCTTCAAAGCCGACCAATTCGACCCAGATTCACAAGTAGGAAATGGCACAGATAACGGTGAAGATGATGAAGCCTGTGCGATGCTCAACGGCGACCAAGCAGATTTAAGTCTCATCAAAGGAGTGGACGGATACGCCACCACGCCAAATGTAGGCGATACCATTACCTACGTGTTGGAAGTTCGCAACGCAGGGCCAGGAATTGCTACGCACGTACAAGTAAGTGATATTTTACCAAAAGGAATTCAGTTTATTAGTAGCACAGGAACGCCTGCCGCAGACTTCAGCCTGTCTGGAAATACTCTTGTCTCAAAAACAATTGATTCAATCAAAGTTGGAAGCTCAGTAAAATTGAAATTCAAAGTAAAAATCATGAGCGTAGGAGGTGATGAAGTTGCAAACACAATCATTAACCGTGCTGAAATTACGAAATCCGACCAATTCGACCCTGATTCTCAACCGAATACAGGTATAGCAGACGGTCAGGATGATGCTGGGTATTTTGCTATCATGCCACAAATTGCTGATTTGAGTTTGAAGAAAAACGTCTCGAATCGTTCGCCATTGAAAGGACAAACCGTAACTTATACACTTACAGTTTATAATGCAGGTTCTGCTATGGCAACCAATGTGGAGGTAAAAGACGTATTGCCAGCAGGATTAACTTTTGTGAGTAGCACAGATTTCACTCTGTTAAATGGCACGACCTATTTAGCGAAAATCCCTGCAATCGCCGCAGGAACTTCGCAAACGGTAGAATTCGTAGCTCGAATTTCCAAATCCGAGAGTATCATCAACAAAGCAGAAATCTCAAAAGCCGACCAATTCGACCCAGATTCGCCACACGGAAACGGAACGGATAAAGGTGAAGACGATGAAGCAAGCGTAATGATTAACGGAAAACAAGCAGATTTGAGCTTGCGTAAAACGGTTGATAATCTGACAGGAACGCCTGCCGAACCAAATTTGGGTGACGAGTTGGTTTACACGCTCACGGTACGCAATGCAGGCCCAGACGAAGCCACCAACGTACAGGTACAAGATTATTTACCAGCAGGTCTTGAATTTAAGGAAAGTTTTGATTTTGTTAAGCAAAAAGGCGTATTACGTAATTTATTGCCGATACCAGTAATTGCCCCAGATGATTCTGTCCAATTGACTTTTGTGGGCGTAGTGACTCGTTTTGCCCAATCTTGTACATTGACGAACAAAGCTGAAATTTGGAAAGCTGCCGAATTTGACCCAGATTCTAAGGTTGGAAATGGCATTGCCAAAATCGAAGATGATATGGATTCTGTGAGCGTTTGTATTCAATCGGCTGATTTGAGTTTGAAGAAAAAAGTAGATAAATATGATGTAAAAGCAGGTGAAACGGTCAATTATACCATTATCGTGAAAAATGCAGGCCCACTCACGGCAACCAATGTGAAGGTTCAAGATATTTTACCAATAGGCTTAAAATTCGTTTCGTCAAATGATGATATTGTCAATAACAAAGGCAAATTGACGCTTTCGGCGGATAGTATTAAAGCAGGAAGTTCAGCCACTTGGACATTTATAGTTGATGTACAACGGATTTCTAAATCCGTTACCAACCACGCCCAAATCATCGAAGTTGACCAGTTCGACCCAGATTCAACACCTGATAACGGAACGGATAACGATGAAGACGACGAAGCAAGTGTAACCATCAATGCAGGAACATCAGATTTGAGCATCAGAAAAGACGTAAAACCTTGGAATGCAAATGTAGGACAAAACGTAACTTATACCATTACGGTGAGCAATTCGGGAACAAATACGGCTACGAATGTTCACGTAAGAGATATTTTGCCAGAAGGTTTGAAATTCATTTCTTCAAATGATTTTGAATACAATGAAACATCAAGAGCATTAATTGGAAAATTGGATTCGGTAGAAGTAGATAAAAAAGAGAAATTGACTTTCATAGCGAAAATCTTACCGAAAGTTGATAGCCAAAAGCCGATAGCCAACAAAGTTGAAATTATAAAATCTGACCAATTCGACCCAGATTCTTGTCCGAACTCAGGAACAGATGATGGAGAAGACGATACTGATTATGTGGTTATTAACGATAAAGGTTCGGATTTGAGTTTAGAGAAATTTGTTTCAAATGATACAGGAACGCCTGCCGAACCAAATGTAGGCGGAGAAGTAACCTTTACGCTACGTGTACACAACGCAGGGCCGGGTGTAGCAAGAAATACCATTGTGAAAGACTACTTACCTGCGGAATTGGCATTGAGTGAAAAGATAGATTTTTACAATCCGAGTGAAGGAGTTTTGAGTAAAACTATTCCCATGATTCAACCAAATACTTACGTTGATTTAACATTCAAAGCAAAAGTATTGAAAGGCGGATTGATAACGAACAAAGCCGAAATTTTCGATACTCGTCAATATGACCCAGATTCTCAACCAAATACAGGCACAGAAGACGGTCAGGACGATGTGGGCGTTGTTACTTTGATAGGTCATCAGGCAGATTTGAGTTTGAATAAAATCGTAAATCATACTGATGTAACTATTGGCGATACACTTCTTTATATGGTTCAGGTGGATAACGCAGGGCCTTCAGAAGCGACAAACGTAGAGATTTCTGATATTTTACCAGACGGTTTACAATTATTAGAATCGAATAACGGAACGCTGAACGGAAACGTAATTACCTTCAAAGTGCCAAGCATTGAGAAAAAAGGTTTTGCGGTATTCGGTTACAAAGTTTTAGTAACGAAAGAAGGAAACTTAATTAATAAAGCACAGGTAACAAAATCTGACCAACCAGACCCAGATTCAACGCCAAATAATGGCAAATTTGACGGAACAGAAGACGACGAAGCCAGTTGCGTAGTGCGTGCAAAATTACCATGCGACAAAACCGCACCAACCATTATTGCGAGCGAAACCATGATTAGTTGTACCGACACCACAATTTTGACGGCTTTGGGTTGCGTTGGAACAGTCAATTGGTCGGATGGACAAAAAGGACAAAGCATTAAGATTTCGCCAAAAACGGATGTTAGTTATACCGCCATTTGTGTACTTTCAAGTACCTGCGTAAGTGATGCGTCGAAAGCGGTGAAAATTACAGTGACAACGCCAGATTCTCCTTTGATTGTTTCCAATAAACAACAAATTTGTGGAGGAGATAGTGTAACGCTTTCGGCATTAACTTGCAATGGAACGGTAGTTTGGAGCAACGGAAAAACAGGCAATTCGATAACGGAACAACCAACAATAACCACCGCATACTCTGCCATTTGTCAGTCAGGAAATTGTAAAAGTTTCAGGTCAAATGAATTTACGGTAAAAGTTGGTATTTCAACGCCAGTGGTTACGTGTGGACGTGAGCGTTTGTGCGTTGGGGAGTCAGAAGTATTGACGGCACACGGCTGCGAAGGCGGAAAAGTAACGTGGTCAGATGGTCAAATTGGTAAAGCCATTTTGGTAAAACCAACCAAAACAGCTTACCAATTTACGGCAGTTTGTGAATTGAATATGTGCAAATCAGAACCTTCGACGGCAGCGTATTTTATCGTAACAGATTGTGGAAAAGATAGTCTTAAAGTGGTGTCAAAACCAATGTTAGCATTGTGCAAAGAAGCAAGAATTCCAGTTTTAGTAGAAGGCAAAACCTACAATATTACCTATGATTTCAGATTAGTGAACGTAGGAAATGCCGACTTTGAGCAAATTCAAGTATTAGATAATTTAGAGGATGTATTTACTAATAATGGAGCTAAGATTTTGGCAGTCAATGGATTGAAAGCTGATTCTGGATTGGTGGTAAATCCAAATTATGATGGACAAACGAACAATCGACTTTTAGTAGAAACGCAAAGCCGTTTGTTGACAGGCAAAGTGAAAAGCCTTCAATTTACAGTAAGTGTTGATTTTACCAATGCCAAAGTAGATACTTTCTACAACTCCGCCAATGCCGTAGCCAAAGCAGGTAAAGTAGTTGTACAAGACTTATCAAACAATGGTTTTGACGTAAATCCAGACGGTAACAACGACCCAACGGACGACTCGAAACCAACGCCAATTAGAGTGTTGAGCATACAAAAACCAGTGGACGAACCGAAGGAAATATTCATTCCAGAAGGTTTCTCGCCAAACGGAGACGGTATCAATGATTTATTTGTGATAGACTTGAACGACAAGACTTTAACGATAAACCTACAAATTTATAACCGTTGGGGAGGATTGGTTTACGCCCAAGAAGACTACCAAAACAATTGGGACGGAACCGCCAACCAAGGAGCGAATCTGACAGGTAAAACAGGCTTGCCAGACGGAACGTATTTCTACATGGTTAAGCTATCAAACGGAAAAGAATTTATCCGTAGTATGACTTTGATGAGATAATTGTACCACGATTTTCCAAAATCGTAAAAGGGCAAAAAGGGGCAATAAGCCTTCTTTTTGCCCTTTTTTGTGTTGGTTTAGTGGATATTATAGATTATTCTTTATTTTTTCCGCCGTTGTTGGTGTTTTCCACCACCAACAACGGCGTAAGCAACGCATCAAACATACGTATAAAGCAAGGTGTAGAAAACTGTTTGGCGTGTATGCTTAGGCAAGCGTTGTTGGTCTTTTCGACCAACAACGGCGATAAATAGTGTAATTTTTAACTTCCAAAATATATGATAAAATATTCGGATATTAAATTTTAGAATGCAAACTTAGAATACCCTGATTCATTTCAAGGCTATTTCTGAAATGAAAATGTGATTTAATATTTAAATAATCTATCATGAACCTTAATAAAGCATTAAAAATTGCGATTGACCATATTGAAGAGTTTGGTTTAACTGACACCATTTTACAGAAACCAAAAGAGTTAGAAAACCTTAAAATCCCAGAATTTAGAGCTAAAATTGAAGAAGAAGTCAGAAATTGCATTAATGAGATTAAAACCTGCACTTCACTTGATAAGGATAGTATTAATGTTGAATGTTTTAGTAAATTAAAAATGCTACGGATTCATCATACATTACTTCCTAAAAAGATACTTTATGATTATAGAAAATGTGCAATTATAGAGCCTATCGACCAGATTAAATATTTAACAATAGTTCTAATGTTAGCCGAAGAGATTGAGAAACATAGAATTCCTGTATCTGAAAATATTGTTTATTCGTATAGAGTTTCTGTTAACGATAAAAAACTATTTGATCCTAATTATCATTATGGTGAATTTAGTAAAAAGTATAAAGAGGAAATATTAAATCCGAAGAATAAAGTTATTGTAAAGTGTGATATTGCTAATTTTTATGATAGGTTGAACCTTCACAAATTAGAAGCAGTCCTTTATAATCTACCCGTTGAAAAAAAGTTAGTTAAAGTTATTAACGAGATTCTTTTATTTTGGGCAGAAAGAAACTCATATGGTTTACCAGTAGGAAATAATGCAAGTCGAATTCTTGCAGAAGCAAGTCTTATTGATGTGGACAAATTTTTGATTTCGCATAATGTTAAATTCATCCGTTTTGTAGATGATTTTATACTATTTGCAGAAGATGCTAAAACAGCACATTACTGGTTTTCAATACTTATAGAAAGACTTTCTAAAGAAGGATTAATGGTAAATCAAAGTAAAACAGAGATTTTTGAAAATAATTTTGACACCAAAAATAATGACAAGTCCAAAGTCAAAAATGAAAGTAATAAAATAGATAAATTTTTAGAAAATGGATCAGAAGTATATGTAGGTGGTGAGTACGGTGGAGAAGTTCCTCTCAAATTCTTAGCTATTTCTGAGGAAAAGAAAAAAGAGATAAGAAATCAAAATGAAATTAACTTATTAAATACATTGAAATCTCAATTAATTATTGAGCCTGAAAATTTTATTGATTTTTGTGAGACAATTTCAGTAAAGAACAAATTCGAATTAGCAATCCATCTTCCAATCTTGCTTGAAAAGTTTCCACAATTTATTCCTTATACAATAGACTTCTTAATTGTAAATGCTGATAAAATCAAAAAAGAGGATATTAATAAAATTAAAAATAATTTTGAAAATGATTGGATTAAAAATTTTGATAAATTACCTGAGTACATTTTAGAACCACTGATAAGATTTTTCGCAAACACTCATTTTAGGAATAAAAAAGTATTAATTAATTTGTATCGTACTTTACCAGCAAATAAGGGGGTATATATTCATAGAGTGCTTTTAGATAATTTATATAGTATTATTGACAGAAATGAAGCAAAAGAGATACAAGATTCATATTCAAGTAGAAGTAATTGGGAAAAAAGGCAAATAATTTCTATTCTAAGGAAGTATTGTGAAGCAGGAGAATTGAGAGCTTATTTTAAAGTAATAAAAGCAGAACACAATGAAGCATTTATAGATGGAATGGTCGCAATTGCTTAAATACGTTTTTTCCCTGCTGTTCGAGATGTTCCGAAGGACAATCTCGAATTTTTGATAAAAAGGATTTCCAATCCAAAAAAAAAATAGCGGATTAAAATCCGATTTTATCTTATATTCGACATTTCAATGTCGAATAGCGAGAATAAACTATTTGGTACATAACCGCCGACGGGGTTTTCAACCGCCGTCAGGGTGATGAATAAACCCCGATGGCGGTTGAAAACCCCGTCGGCGGTTACTTTTAGTTATTTCTTCAATACCTACCAGATTTTTGGCTTCCTAAATAAACAACCATTATTATACCCATGCAGACTGAAATAGAAGCAACTTGTCAAAATTGTAATTATCCTATCAAAGAGAATTTTTGCCCAAACTGTGGACTTCCTACCAAATTTGAAAGAATTGATAGAAATTATGCTTTACAGGAAGGTATCAACCTGTTTGGGTTTGAAAAGGGCTTTCTATATACCATCAAAGAATTATTATTAAGACCTGCACAAACGACCCATAACTACCTTACTAAAAACAGGTATAAGTACACCAAACCACTCGCTTTTATATTAGCGACCTCTGCCATTTATACTTTTGTAGCCCATTATTTTCGAGTAGAAACTATTTTACAAGAAGAATTCGCAAACAAACTTCAAAATCCACATGGTTCGAGTGCCATGCAATGGATTCAAGATAATTATGGATACGCAAATGTCCTTTCGACGGTATTTATTATATATTGGATGAAATTATTTTTTAAAAAACACCATTACAACACTTATGAAATTGCCGTTCTTCTATTTTTTGTAATGGGCGAAGCCATGCTTTTTTACATTTTTATACCCATAAATACTAAATATTTGCACAGTCCAATTGTAGAAAATTTATTGACGCTATTGATTTTTTTGTATACTGCTTGGGCAATTGGACAATTTTTTGGCAATACATTTAGTAACTACGTAAAAGCCTTTTTTGCGTATTTAATCGGTTTTATGACTTTTATTTTTGTTGCTGCGATAGTTGGTGTTGTGTATGAATTAATGATGAGATAAATTGGGGTTAAGAACCAAAGTCTCAGGCTTACATTTTTACATCCCGAGTCTCTAAACCTTCAAATAAATTTGCCAATGCTCGACAAACTGAAATTGAGGAATTTATTTATCAACTTTCGGAATAGTTATCAAATTAATATTAAGACTCTGATTATCAACTTTGTATAACATGGAAAATAGCGAAGGCAAAATCATTCAAAAAGTAGCGTTTAATCCTGCATTGAAAATATACATTTTATTGTACGGAGCTTTCGTGCTTGTCATTTCGGTAATCGGAATTCCACTCGCTATTCTTTGGCTTTTGGGTATCGGGCAATGGTATTCTCGACATTATTTTGATAAACTTGAATGTGTATTAACCGATACAAACTTGCGATTCAAAAAAGGGATTTTGGTACAAGTCGAAAAAACAATTCCGTTGGAAAATATACAAGACATTTCCTTTATTGAAGGTCCTATTTTGCGTTCTTTTAATCTTGCTATGTTGCGGGTAGAAACCGCAGGTGGAAGTGCAACGAATCAAATGAATGAAATGAGTTTAGTTGGTATTATTGGAGCGAACGAATTTCGCCAGAAAGTGATGGAACAACGGAATTTGCTCAAACAAAAACACTCAGGTAAGGAAGAATCTAATGTTTTTGCTGAAATAAGAGACAGTTTATTGAGAATTGAGGCTTTATTGAGTCAGCAGAAAAGTTAAAAATACGATTACAGATTACAAATAAAAACGTCTTACCTTAAAGGTAATCCTAAAGGCAAGACGTTTTTTGTTTTTTAGAGTAGCATATATCGAAGGCGACCAGATGTAAAAATCCAAATCCTTTTATTTTACAAATGACTTATTGTATTATTTAAAGAATTTTTCCATATAGTGTAGGTTTTATATAACTTTTCCGTTATTTTTGCGTCAGATAAAAGAATATAATAATCACGAGCTACAAAGCGGAAAGCTCATTAAACACAATCAATTATGGAAACTTTAGGATACGTTGCGGGAATTTTAACGACAATAGCGTTTGTACCCCAAGTCATTCAAATCTATAAAACCAAATCAGCGAAAGACGTTTCTTTGGCAATGTTTTTACTCTTCACGGCGGGCGTTGTGATGTGGTTAGTTTACGGAATTAAATCAAATGCAGTGCCAGTAATTGCAGCAAATGCTCTTACGTTATTATTGTCGTTAGTGATTTTGTTCTTCAAATTTAAGTATAGAAAAACGGTTTAAAATCTGAGTTATAGCAAATTAAAAGCCTTGTTCTGTTTATCGGAACAAGGCTTTTTCGTAAATTGAGGTCTGAAAACAAAATGTAAGACAATGACGCAATATTTTAAATACCTATCTGTATTATTCTTTTTTCTCCAGACTTTTCAAACGTTTTCTCAACAAGACCAAATATATATTACTTATCCATTTATGCCACTCAATGTCAATCCTGCCTATGCAGGAAGTCGGGAAGTGATAAGTGTAGCGGGACTTTATCGTAAAAGACCATTATTTGTGGCTTTGGGCGTTGCCAGTACCACACAACAATATTTCAATTTTGATATGCCCATTGCCAATGACAAAATGGCGATTGGTTTTCAAGCATACAATGCCGAACAAGCGTTGGGGAATGGCACAACGGGGGGAGTTTTGGGAAATTTAGGGCTTTACGGAGATTTTGCCTACCGTTTTACGCTGCCAAACGACGGTAAACTTGCCATTGGGGTACAAGTGGGCGTAACGCAAGTTCCTGCTTTTATTAGCACCTCAGGCGGAGGCGTTGGCAGTACCAATTTTAACTCAAGTCTTGGTGGAGGAATTTATTATAACAATGACGATGCTTACTTGGGTATTTCAATGTTAAACTTCAATGCCACAGACAGTTATAATCGTCCGCTTTTTGTGACGGCAGGTTATGTTTTCACGATTGATGATGATTTCAAAATTAAAACAGGGGCATTGGTAAGAAAGCAATCCAGTAATATTGGGGGAAAAACCAGTATTGATTTAAACGCTACAGGTTGGATAAATGATAAATTTGGAATTGGCGTTTGGTATCAAAATACAGGTTCAGAGCTTTCTACAAATGCCTTTTTGGGGTCATTTCAAGTTCAACTTAAAAAGTTTCAAATCGGTTATGCGTATGATTTTGCAAAATCCAATAGTACGGCATTGGTCGGAAATGAAGGTTTTCACCAAATAATGCTTCGTTATGAAATGGAATCAGGAAATGGTAAATCAGCCGTTTTTAGGTATTTTTAGTATCGATTATCCTCGAAAGTAGTTGTAAAATAGTGTTTAGGAAACAATATATTGTCTTGGCTACTCCGTCTAAACGTGTATTCGTCAGAACTATGAATTTTAGGATTTTAATCTTGAAAATCGGACTAATCCTAAAAATCATAGTTCATACAGTTTGAGGTTTTTTTAACAATAGTTTACGAAACCACTAAATTCTAAAGCTACCATATTCCGCAAAATTCAGATTAGAACTTCTTGGGCTTGAATATACCTTTGTGATATAAAATAGACTCACAAATGCTCGAAAACATCAATTGGCAAAATGCCTCAGAAGAATTATCAGAAAAAGGTTTTGTATCCTTAAAATCAATCTTGAGCCAGTCACAATGTGAAGAACTGATTGCCCTATACGATAAACCAATTTATCGTTCTACCATCAACATGGCTCGTTATCAATTTGGAATGGGTGAGTACAAATATTTCAATTATCCCCTTCCGAATCTTGTCCAAAACCTTCGTAATAATGTTTATCCGTATTTAGCAAAAGTGGCAAATCAATGGATGAATGTCTTGAATATCGGTACTTTATTTCCAGAAAAACACGTCGACTTATTGGCAATTTGTCATGAAAATGAACAATTAAGACCAACGCCATTAATATTAAAGTACACTGAAGGTGGCTACAACACGCTTCACCAAGATTTATACGGAGATATTTGGTTTCCTTTTCAAATGGTTATTTTTTTAAATCAAACCCAAAAAGACTATACAGGAGGCGAATTTGTATTGGTAGAACAACGACCAAGAATGCAATCCGTTCCAATTGTTTTAACGCCAAATCAAGGTGATATGCTAATTTTTACGACTAATTTTCGATCCGTCAAAGGCACAAAAGGCTATTATCGAACCAATATGCGACATGGTGTTTCAAAAGTTCGTTCGGGAGTTCGATATACGTTGGGTATCATTTTTCACGATGCAAAGTAGTCCTCATGATTAAACATTTAACACTGTCTAACACAAAATTTGGTCGTCTAAAGGTTTTAATGCAACTCATAAATGCCAAAGAGGTTTCGATAGGAGGGAACGCCAAACTCAAAATTTATGGTACCTTAAATTGTTCATCGGGCAAGCGAATGAAAGCTGAAAATAGGGTATTTTTTAAAGATGAATCAGAAGCGATTTTAGCAGGTTTTCGTCCTTGTGGACATTGTATGCGAGAAAAGTATTTGATTTGGAAATCTTCAAACTAAAAAGACATGAATACGCAACAACATATTGATTATCAAAGAATTGAACAAGCGATTCGATTCATTGAACAAAACTTTCAACGTCAGCCATCTTTAAAAGAAATTGCGGAAAATGTTAATCTTTCGGAATTTCATTTTGATAGAATGTTCACCAAATGGGCGGGGACTTCACCACAACGTTTTATGCGTTTTTTGACGAAAGAATACGCCAAAAATGTGTTGACCGAAACCAAAGATTTGTTAGATACCACCGTTTTGATGGGGCTTTCAAGTTCGTCTCGTTTGCACGACCTTTTTGTCACTTACGAAGCCATGACTCCTGCTGAATACAAACGAAAAGGCGAAGGCTTGAAAATATCTTACGGAACGCACGAAACGCCATTTGGATTTGCATTTATTGCTACTACGTCACGTGGAATTTTAGAATTAACGTTTTTGCCCGAAAATCAATCAATTGATGAGTTAATTCGTCTAAAAAATGAATTTCCTAAATCGGAATTAATAGAAAATCAAGAAGAAACGGCTGTTTTTATAAATCAGATTTTTGTTGAAAATTTAGCTTCAAAATCACTCAATTTATTATTGAGAGGCACAAATTTTCAGATAAAAGTGTGGGAAGCTTTACTGAAAATCCCTTCGGGAAGATTGGCTTGCTACGAAGATATTGCCCAATTAATTGATAAACCTACCGCCCAAAGAGCCGTTGGAACTGCCATTGGTGCAAACCATATTGCATATTTAATTCCTTGTCATCGTGTAATTCAAAGAGTAGGAACAACAGGTAATTATCGTTGGGGAGAATACCGCAAAAAGGCGATTTTAGGTTGGGAAGGAGCGAGGGAGGAGGTTATGGAGTTATGAGTTATGGGAAAATGGGTTAAGAGTTTATGAGTTAAGGGCTTATGAGTTAGGGAGTTAAGGGTTTATGGATTCCATTCCCTCATAACTCATTCCTCCATAACTCTTTAACTCATAACCCCAATAACCTCTACAATTTCTTCAAATAATCAATACTTAATGGCACATTTTCCATTTCGTGTTCGCTTTCGTCTTCGATGAAATAATGTTTAATTCCCAATTTTTTTGAGAGTTTGAAAATGTTTTTCCAATCAGCCTGACCCGTTCCTAAAACTACGTCATTTTCAGCAGGAGTATGTCCCGAAAAATCGCCCATAACGCCTTTTTTCAAGTCTTTTACGTGCATTAATTTCCAACGGTTGCCATATTTTTCGAGCAATTTTACTGGACTTCCACCACCATGAAGTACCCACAAAACGTCCATTTCAAAAGACACATATTCTGGATTGGTATTTTTGAAAATGTAGTCTAAAAGCGTTCCATCTTCATAAGGGCGAAATTCATAACCGTGTGGGTGATAACAAAACGTCAAGCCGTTTTCTTTCAAAAATTTACCTGCCTTATTGAAAACTTCCACTGCTTTTTTAGCATCTTCAAGCGTAAATTCGTCGCCTTTGTGGGGAATCCACGCACACATAACGTACTTAGCACCAAAGGTTTTTGCCTTCATTACAATGTCTTGAGAAGTTTGTTCCAATTGCTCATAACCCGCTCCAATTGATGGAATAGCAATGCCACGTGTATCACAAAGTTTTTTATAATCTTCGTCACTCACGCCTTTTGCCCCACTCGTTTCAATTTCGGTAATGCCCATTTTCTGGATTTTATCAAGCGTACCTTTCACACTATTTGGAAAGTGCTTACGAAATGTATATGCTTGAACGCCAAAGGGATAGTTGAAAAGTTTTTTACTTTTTTGAGCAAAAATTTCTTGAAATGTTGCCACACATAACAAGCAAATACTGAGGGTAATTAGGTTTTTTTTCATGGTTTTAGTTTGTTTATTCAATTTGAAAAGCGAAATACGTACAAGTGCCTTTTCCTGTATTCCGAATGCCGTGTAAATCATTGGATTGTAAGAAAATAATATCGCCCACTTTGGCATCGTACCAAGTACCATTGATGGTTTCTTGTGCTTGACTATTGGCTTCATCGCCTTGACTATTTATCAAGAAAATGATTTCTGCCGCATTGTGCGTATGGGCAGGATGACTCATTAAACCCTCTTTTAAGGTTGTAGTGTGCATTTCAAAACGTTTTGTCATTGCCGTTGGGCGGTTGAAAAAGTCTTTTCTGCCACCTTTGTCGTGAGCTTTAAAAGGAATTTCGTCCCAATTTATCATCAACGAACCGCCTGCTTTTTTCCCTCTTTCAATATCCGCAGGCTCATTGGCTTCGTATTGCAAAACGTAATAAGTTACGCTGGCATCGCTCGTGTTTTCAAAGCCTCGGTCTTCATTTGGAAGCATTAAAATTACGCCACCTGCCTTTATTTTTTTAGTTTGCCCTTCAATCGTAACACTCAATTCTCCTTCTTTAATAATGACCATTTCTTCGTTGTCCTGCTTATGAATTGGCTTGAGCGAACTGTGCGGATACAAAGTGGTGGCGTGCATTTTAAAGGACTTAAAAGAAGGGGTTGTTCCCGAAAAAATCTGTCGCTGCTCTGCTTTTGGGTTTTGCTTTACGGGCAAATCATTCCAAACATAAACCTTAGATTCAAGTGCTTGATTTTGAGCGAATAGGCTTATTTTAAACAAGAAAAGCAATACAAAAAGAGACGGATGAATTTTCATTTTGAATCAGATTTATGTGAGATTATTCCTTAAAATTTTCCTTGTAAAGCTTCCAATGCAGCCGCTAAATAAACCATAGGAGCATTCCAATTAATGGCAATTTCATTGGTTGAATATGAACAGGTGACATCTAAAAATGATTCATCAGCAATTTTAGTTGTATAGCCTTCGCATTTATCTTGTTGCCCAGGATTTGGACCTCCCGATAACAAACCTGGAACTGGCTCAATAATGCCATCTGCTTCTGATGGTCGGTGGTGCGGAAACATCACTTGTTTGCTACCAAAACCTGTCAAAAATGAATAACCTGTGGCATTTCTACCCAATAAATAATCTAAATTTCCTAATGCTCCAGTCAGATATTTTTTATCTTTACTAATTTGAAAGGCTTGCAACAAAGCAATTCCTTGATTGGCAGCGTGAGAGCTACTTCCCCACATATAATCTTTCGCAGATTTTCCCATGACGGTATTAAATGCTTGATTTTCAGTATTTAATAAAAGATTGTCGGCGAAATTAATAATAGTCTTTCTCAGATTAGGTAAATCATTTTTACCTAAAACTGTCAATGAATTTTCGTTTCTGATGAGTGAATAATATGCCAACATTCTGACCTGATTCCAAGTGGGTAATTGCAAAGTAGCTTCGTGATAAAGATTAACTGCTTTGTAGTAAGAATCGTCTTTGGTAGTGATATAAAGTTCTGCCAAAGCCCAAATCCATTCGTCTGCATCGTTGCGGTCTTCGTAGCCACCTGTGGTAATGTCGGGGTCAAAAGCCTTGTTCATATCGTTTTGACGATAAACAATTGTTGGGTTTTGTTTCGCCCAATTCCATGCTTTTACTGACGCATTTAAGCATGAATCCGCCAATTTGGGTAATACTTTTTCGTGATTTCTCAAAATCCTGCTCGCCTGTGCCATTACCGCCGCAAAATCTAAACTCGCAATAACATTTTTCTGAATGACATATCGAGGATTCTTTGCTTGATTGGGCATCACCATTTTATCAAAAGCAGGATTTGTCAATTTGTGATAAACACCACCATCATTTGGGTCTTGCATGGTCAGCATCCAACGTAAATTCCAAAGTGTTTCGTCCAATAAATCGGGAATTTTGTTGCCACTTTCTGGAATATTCGCTTCAAAATTTTTGAAAAAATCAGGATGGTCTTCGTACAAAGAAAGCAACGTTCCCATCGTAATGCCTGAGTTTACGATGTACTTATTGTAATCGCCAGCATCATACCAGCCTCTTGGCGAAGAAATCACCGTTCCTTCTGGGCGTTGAGCCGTTGCAGCCGATGGATGAATCAATATTTTATCGTCGTGATGACCTGCTTCACGGTGCCATTTACCCGCATATTTTTCTGGTAAAGCAGTTGACGCTCGTTGATAATAAAAGCCTTTTAACGAAGCAATTGCAGTCTCACGGTGTACATTTGGTTTGATTTGAAAAGGGTAAGAATTACCAATATTTGGAATAGAAACGACATATTTCCCAAGTTTTTGAAAAGCTGAAAAATCAGCGATTTGCGTTGTTTTTTGAGAAATAGCGTTGATTCTTTGAGGCGAAAGTGTGCCTTTGAAAACGGTATCTTTGGTGTTTTTAGAAATAATGAAAAATGATTCTTGTTTATCGCCCACCCAAACTGCAATTTTCTGAGCAGAAGGATAAAAACCTACTTGATTGAGCCGTATGTTAGTGTTTTGAGCAAATGCAAAATGCACAAACGTTGTAAAAAGGAGCGTAAAAAGGATAGGAGCGGTAAATATTTTCATTAGTGATTAGTATGGTTGAGGGAGGTAGATTTGCCATGAATGCACAAAGACACAAGGTATTGTTTAGGGCATTGATAGTTTGGTTTGTTTCGATTGATATTTTTCATATTTTATTATTGAGTGATTAAATGATTAGTGATTGAGTGATTATTTTAAGAATGAATCGCTCAATCACTAATTCACTAAATGATTTACCACAATTGATGCACTGATTTTTTAATATGTTTTTCGTAAACTGCATTAATATAGGCAATTTGTTGTTGTGTTAATGCAGGAAAATTTAACGCATCTAAATTGGCAGAAACTTGTTCTGGACGAGATGCTCCTGGAATAATGGTGCTCACGGCTTCGTGTTGCAAAATCCACTGTAAAGCCACTGGAGCTAAATTTTCCTGATTCGGGAATAAAGCTTTTAAGTCTTCAACGGCATTTAATCCAGTTTCGTAATCAATACCCGAAAAGGTTTCGCCTTTGTCGAACATTTCTCCATTACGATTAAAATTGCGATGGTCGCCCGCCGTGAAAGTTGATTGTTTCGAGAATTTTCCCGTTAATAAACCACTTGCCAAAGGCACACGGACAATGATTCCGACATTTTTCTTTTGGGCTTGCTCAAAAAATAATTCGGCTGGACGCTGACGGAAGACGTTGAAAATAATTTGAACCGACGTAACATTGTCGTATTCAATGCCTTTCAGAGCTTCTTCCACTTTCTCCACGCTGATTCCTAAGTTCAAAATTTTGCCTTCATCTTTCAATCTATCGAATAATTCAAAGATTTCAGGACGATAATAAACTTCGGTAGGAGGGCAGTGTAATTGAATCAAATCAAGCGTTTCAAGTCCCATATTTTTGAGACTATTTTCCACGAATTTTCTCAAAACTGCGGGTTGATATGCCTCATTTACGTGCGGATTGAGCTGACGACCACATTTGGTAGCCACAAAAATTCGTTCCGAACGACTTTTGACAAATTTTCCGACCGCTTTTTCACTTTCGCCATCGCCGTAAACATCGGCAGTATCAATAAAATTAATGCCCGAATCAACGGCTGCATTTAAAATTCCTTCGGCAGTTTCATGGTTGAAGTCATCGCCCCATTTTCCGCCTACTTGCCAAGTTCCAAGGCTGATTTCTGATATATCAAATCCTGTTTTTCCTAATTTTCTGTATTTCATAATTTGCTTTCGGTTTTCGGCTGTCAGCTTTCGGCATCAAAGCCGATGTATAATTGCTGATAGCCGAAAGCTATTTCAATATTTCTTCAATTTTTACCAATTCTTCTTGCGAGAAATCTTTGTTATTTAAGCATTCCAAAGAATCTAAAAGTTGTGCAGTACGGCTTGCTCCAATCAAAACTGAAGTTACACGTTGGTCTTTCAGCAACCACGCCAAAGCCATTTGTGCTAAAGTTTGTCCACGCTCAATGGCAAGGTCATTCAAATTTTGAATTTTAGCAATAACTTGTGGCGTAATGTGTCCTTCCTGCAAAAAGCCATGAGCAAGTGCTGCCCGTGAGCCTTCTGGAATTCCTTTTAAATATTTGTTCGTCAAAAGTCCTTGAGCCAAAGGAGAAAATGGAATACAACCAACGCCTTTATCGCCCAAAACATCCATTAAACTGCCCACAGGCGTTGACCCTTCAACCCAACGTTCCAACATTGAATATTTTGGTTGGTGAATCAAACATGGTGTGCCTAAGCCTTTCAAAATTTCGATAGCTTTTACGGTATCTTCCGCCGAATAATTGGAAACTCCAACATAAAGGGCTTTTCCTTGACGAACGATACTGTCTAATGCTCCCATAGTTTCTTCCAAAGGCGTGTTTGGGTCGGGACGGTGCGAGTAGAAAATATCTACATAATCCAAGCCCATGCGTTTTAAACTTTGGTCGCAACTTGAAATTAAATATTTTCTCGAACCCCATTCTCCATAAGGGCCTGGCCACATTAAGTAACCTGCTTTTGACGAAATAATCAATTCGTCACGGTATTGAGTGAAATCTTTCTTGAAAATAACCCCAAAATTTTCCTCAGCCGAACCCGCAGGAGGGCCATAATTATTGGCTAAATCGAAATGTGTAATTCCTTTATCGAAAGCAGTACGAAGAATGTCACGGTAGTTTTCAAATACATCAACACCCCCGAAGTTGTGCCAAAGTCCCAACGAAATGGCAGGAAGTTTTAAGCCACTATTGCCACAACGGCGGTATTCCATTGAGTCGTAGCGAGCAGGATTTGCTAAATAAGTCATTGTTTTTGATTAGTTTTTTAAATATTGAAATGAGTTTTTCCGATAAAAATAACGGTTCTCGTTTGGACAAATTTAGAAATGAAATAATAACATTTTAAAATTACGTAAAAGGATATTAAACTCTGTCCTGTAAATAAGAAGGATAATTTTAAGGGTTAATACTGAGTTTTTTATGTGATTTTTACCAGTGGAATTGAGGGTAAAGCATACAGTACGGTACTATATTATCTTCAATTCTATGAAAATTTGACTTATAAAATTAATATTTAATATATTCAAAGTATAAAAATGTAGTTGTTGACTTTTTCTGATAAATCAAAAACTATAGTTAAATATGAAACAATATTTTTTTAAAACGCTTCTGTTAATCTGTGCTTTATCTGCTTCAACTTTTGCCCAAAAAGAAAAATGGACGAGCCTTTTTGACGGAAAAACCCTAAAAGGTTGGAAACAATTAGGCGGAAAAGCCCTTTACGAAGTCCAAAATGGGGAAATCGTAGGAACAACGGTAAAAGAAACACCCAATTCATTCTTAACAACAGAACAAGAATACGGCGATTTTATCCTTGAATTAGATTTGAAACTTGACGACACCATGAATGGAGGCGTTCAGTTTCGTAGTTTATCAAAACCTGATTATCAGAACGGACGTGTGCATGGCTACCAAATGGAAGTTGACCCATCTGAAAGAGCTTGGTCAGGAGCAATTTATGACGAAGGAAGACGTGATTGGTTATACATTCCAAATATCAACCCAGAAGGAAAAAAGGCTTTCAAGCCCGTAGGACAATGGAATAAATATCGCATTGAAGCCATCGGAAGTACCATTCGCACATGGATAAATGGCGTACCAACGGCTCATTTAATTGATGATATGACAGCCAAAGGTTTCATCGCTTTACAAGTTCATTCTATTTATGGCCCGATGAAAGAAGGCATGAAAATCCGTTGGAAAAATATTAAAATCCAAACTGAAAACTTGAAGCCAAGTCCGCTTGATAATTGCCCTGTGGTGAATTTAGTGTTGAATAACCTTTCAGAACAAGAAAAAGCACAAGGTTTCAAAATGCTTTTTAACGGCAAAGATTTTACAGGTTGGCGTGCCGTTCATGGTACAGAAATGCCAAAACAACATTGGTCAGTAATTGACGGAATGATTAATGTAAGTCCATCTGATGGTTCTGAAACTGGTAACGATATTGTGACAGACCAACAATACGGAGCATTTGAAATGACATTTGAATTTAAACTGACAGACGGGGCAAATTCAGGCGTAAAATATTTCGTAAATGAAGCTTTTGATTCAAATGGTAAATCAGGTATTGGTTTAGAATTCCAAGTTTTAGACGATGAAAAACACCCAGATGCCAAAATGGGAGCAGTTGGTAACCGTACTTTGGCAAGTCTTTATGATTTGATTCCTTCTTATAAAATCGACAAAGATTTGAAAATGGACAGACGTTTTGTTAGAAAAATTGGTGACTGGAATCAAGGACGTATTGTGGTGCTTCCAAATAATACCGTTCAGCATTGGTTAAATGGCTTCAAAGTAATTGAGTATGAGCGTAAAAGTAACATTTTCAATGCTTTAGTGGCACGTTCAAAATACGAAAAATATCAAGGTTTTGGGGCTGGCGATAAAGGAAATATCCTTTTGCAAGACCATGGAAATAATGTTTCGTTCAAGAACCTGAAAATTAGAGAGTTGAAGTAAGCGTAGGACAGGTTTCCAACCTGTCTTAGTTTAGGAAATTGTAGAACAGATTTTAATTTGTCAGCATTTATTAAAACAGGTTAGAAACCTGTCCTACAATACTTTTCAACACGTAAAAACCACTAACAAAATGAAAGCAAAAAATATATTATTGCTCATTAGCTTGCTGACATTTGAGCTGAATGCTCAGAAATTAGCACAGCCACAATTAGGTTCTCGTTCTGCTAAAATATTGAAAAAGAGTGGATTAGAATTTAAAGACTTAAATAAAAACGGTAAACTGGATAAATACGAAGATTGGCGTTTACCACAAGAAACAAGAATTCAAGACCTGATTGCTCAAATGACTATTGAGGAAAAAATTGGGTTTATGCTTATCAGTACGAGCCGTTTGGCAGGCGATTTTTCGTTTCAGCAAAATGCTCCTAAAACTGAAATTACGAGTGGATTCAATGAAGAAGATTTGATGCAACCCATCAATATGTTTACCCGCAAACCTTTGGCAGTGCCAAATATGGGTGCGGCAGGAACTACCAAAGGGGTTATGACGTATAATCTTCGCCATTTTATTCTGAGAGCCAATACCAGTGCTAAAGTTTTGGCAGAATGGTCGAATAATTTGCAAGCCTTGTGTGAAACTTCTCGATTGGGAATACCAGCGATAGTAGCATCAAATCCACGAAATCACATTACGGCTGATGCTTCGATTGGTTTGAGTGTAGGTACAACAGTTTTCTCAAAATGGCCAGGTGAATTAGGTTTATCAGCCATGAGAGATTTAAAACTCACTCGTGAATTTGCCGAAATTGCCGCCAAAGAATGGTCTGCCGTAGGATTACGAAAAGGCTATATGTACATGGCGGATTTATCGACAGAACCACGTTGGGCAAGAATTGAAGGTACTTTTGGCGAAGATGCCGATTGGACTTCAAACATGATTCGTGAAATTGTATTGGGTTTTCAAGGAGATAAATTAGGGAAAAATTCGGTAGCAATGACTACCAAGCATTTTCCAGGCGGAGGGCCACAAGTAGGCGGACAAGATTCGCATTTTGATTGGGGAAAAAATGCTCATTACCCAGGTGGAATGTTTGACTATCACGTGAAACCATTTATTGCGGCAATCAATGCAGGAACGTCTTCAATCATGCCTTATTATTCAGCTCCGAAAGATAAGAACATGGAAGAAGTTGGTTTTTCTTATAACAAAGCCATTATTCAAGATTTATTGAGAAAACAATTGGGCTTCAAAGGAATTGTAAATTCTGATACGGGGCCTATTGACATGATGCCTTGGGGCGTTGAAAATTTGACAATTTTACAACGTTATCAAAAAGCATTGGAGGCAGGGGTAGATATTTTTTCTGGCGGTGCCGACCCAACCATGCTACTTGAAACCGTAAAAAAAGGATTGGTTACAGAAGCAAGAATTAATGAATCAATTGCTCGTTTATTGAAAGAAAAATTTGATTTAGGTTTGTTTGAAAACCCTTATGTGGATGTTGATGCAGCCGTGAAAATGGTTGGAAATGCAGATTTTCAAGAAAAAGGAAATTTGGCGATGCGTAAATCAATTGTATTATTGAGAAATGACGCTAAAGTATTACCAATTGCTCCAAAGACAAAAGTGTATTTTGAGACTTATTTTGACGATGGTAAGACAAAAACGCCCGCAAAAACTTTCAAACCAGAGGTCAATAAATGGAATTTAGAGTTTGTTTCTACGAAGGAAGAAGCCGATATGGTAATTCTTTGGTTGACTCCAAACGGTGGAAGTTTGTTTAGTTCAAATGGAAGCCCGATTGAATTGCAATTATCAAAAAACAAAATTGACATCGGACACGTAAACGAAACAACTTATCACAAACCAACGGTAATGATTGTCAATTATACAAGTCCGTGGGTGATTGATGAAGTGGATAATCCGAATGTGAAAACGGTCTTGGCAACCTTCGGAACAACAACTGATGCGATTTTAGATGTGGTAACAGGAGCGTATAATCCAACTGGAAAAATGCCATTTAGCACGCCAACATCAAGAAAAGTCGTGATGGAAAACCAGTCAGATGTACCAGGTTTTATGAAACCCAAAGGTTATGCTTTGTTTAAAGCAGGTGATGGATTGGGGTATTAGAATATCAAAACACAATATTTAACTTTATTAAAATCAGCAAAAAATAGAAAAATGACAACAAGAAGAGATTTTGTAAAAAGTACGGTTTTAGCAGGACTGGCTACGGGTTTTTCTGCTAAATCTTATGGAAAAATCATTGGCTCAAACGACCGTGTACGTGTTGCTTGCGTTGGTTTTTCTGACCGTTTCAAGTCTTCACATATTCCTCCATTCAAACAATTTCAGAAAGAAATGAATTTTGAAATGGTAGGTTTATCAGATATTTGGAATCGCCGTAGAGATGAAGGTAAAGCATTTATCGACAAGGCGTTAGGTTCAGATGTTAAATTATACCGTAATAATGATGAATTATATGCTTCTAAATCGGTAGATGCTGTAATGCTTTCAACGGCTGATTTTCAACACGCAATTCATACCATTGAGGCTGTTCAAGCAGGTTGTGACTGTTATACAGAAAAACCATTGGCTGAAACAATGGACGATAATCGTGCAGTTTTAAATGCCGTTAAAAAATCGGGTAAAATTGTACAAATTGGTTCTCAACGTCGTAGTGGTGAAAACTATTTTGCGGCTGAAAATTTTATTAAATCTGGCAAATTTGGACCAATTGTAATGGTTGAATTAGTTTGGAACGTAAATCAACCTGGACGTTGGAGAAGACCAGCTCTTACACAAGATTTGAAAGAATCGGATATTGACTGGAAACGCTTCTTAATCAACCGTCCGAATGATACATTTGACCCACGTAAATATTTGGAATACAGACTTTTCTGGCCATATTCTTCAGGGATTCCTGGACAATGGATGTCTCACCAAATTGATACAGTTCACTGGTTTTCTGGATTACCTCATCCACGTAGTGCCGTTGCCAATGGAGGTATTTATCAATGGCAAGATGGTCGTGCCAATGCAGATACCATGACCGTAGTTTTTGATTATGGCCCATTAGATGATATGACAAAAGGCTTCCAAGTACAATTTACAAGTCGTTTCTCGAACAGTGCAGGCGAAACAAAAGAATTGTACTATTCAAATGGAGGTATGATTAACTTAGATACTAACGAAATCTCTCCGACGGGTGGTTTAGGTGAACGTGAAGCCAAAGCAATGGGCATGAAAGCGAACCTTTTGGAAAAAATTAAGTTGAGCGAAGTGACAAAAATTGAGACAAACGCCAATACTGGTTATGACCAATTGACAACGGCTCACATCAAAAACTGGATGGATTGTATTCGTTCACGTAAAACGCCAAACGCTCCAATTGAAGCAGGTTATCAGCACTCAATTGCCACTATTATGGCAAATGCAGCATACCGTACAGGTCAAAGAGTAACTTTCGATGAGAAAACACAAGAAGTTATGACAGGCGGAAAAGTGTTTAAGTATTAATTCATACATAAGTAGGGATTAAGATTTAGGGTTTGGTATTGTAAGTTGTTGTTAATCAGATTGTTATCTGATAATCAACCATAGCTTAATTTTGAAGTTTCATAAGCCATTGATAATCAGGATTGTGGTAATGCTAAATCCTAATTCCTAAATCCCAACCCCTACTTGAAAATGCCTCTGTCGAAAGATTTGAGGCATTTTTAGTTTTAGAAGGGTTATGAAATATAAGCAAAAGGTCAGAATATTCTTTAAATTTGCTTTTCTCAGCCATATATATAAATATTATTAATGACCGACATTTACCAAACTATTAAATCCCCTTCGGAAGGACTTTTTAAAGATAAAGGAAGTAAGTTCTTAGCTTTTGCCTATCCATTTACCGATGAAAATCAGTTAAAAGCCATCATTGAGCCACTCCGAAAGGAACATTTCAAAGCCGTGCATTTTTGCTATGCGTATCGTATTGGGATTGATAAAAACAATTTCAGAGTAAATGACGACGGCGAGCCTTCGGGGTCAGCAGGGCGACCCATTTTGAATGTACTTTTATCCAAAGAAATTACCAATATTTTAGTGGTTGTCGTGCGATATTGGGGCGGAACACTTTTAGGCGTTCCAGGGTTAATAAATGCCTATAAATCAGCAACAGAAGAGGCTCTGGTAAATGCCGAAATCATCGAGAAAACCGTCAATGAAATTTATCAAATCACTTACGGATACGTTCAAATGAATGATATTATGAAAGTCATAAAAGATTTTGATTTGAAAATTGTCAATCAAAAATTTGATAATCAATGTGTAATTGAGATTGAATTTAGAACGTCATTATCTCCGCAAGTTTTGGGTAAATTAGAAAAGATTGAAGAAATTGAGGTAGAGTTTTTGCGTAGTGTTTGAGCGAGACGCTCTATCCAATTATAGGTCGTAGGAACGCTTCGCTAAACCTACGACCAGTTCCAGAATGTATTTAAAACTCAATATTCTCTTGATGGAACTACGGTTAGAACCCTTCTGGAAAATAATGAATTTGGTCGTATTAAGTGAAATACTATCACAAAACCAGTTTTTTAAATATGAATAAGAAAGAATTAAAAGAAATTTTAAATATTTATTTAAGGGAATATCTTACTAAAAACGGTTTCAAGATAGATGCTGACATTTCATTAGTGAAGAAAACAAAACTTTACACATACAAGATTTTCTTGTTGATTAATACATATGAGACAGTTGAAGTAAAAAGTATATTTCCAACAATTTCATTCAGTCTTATTGAAAATCCTTTACATGAGATTTATTGTTTTGATAAATTGGATTCGGAGAAGAAATTTTTATTAAAAAATAGTAAAACAATTAAACGAGAACTGTTGTCCATTCAAATTAATTTAGAATTACACAATGATAATCATGTAATTGGATTATCCGAAATCATAAAAGAATATATGGAAACAACAGCAATTCCTTTTTTTGAAAAATACAGTGATTTGCAGACCATCAATCAAGAAATTTTGGCAAATGATATGCCTTATAAAGAAGGAGTAGGATATACAGGAACAATGGCAGATTTCTTTAAAATACCAATCATTGGAGGAGATACAAGATGTATATTACGAAGAATGTTTATTATGAAATATTGTAAAGATTCAAGGTATGAAGATTTCTTAAAATGGTACCAGTATCATCTTGATGTTTATGAAGTAAATACTCACGAGCCACTTCGTCTAAGACTATATAAAATTTTCAATGATACCAAAGAATATTTATCAAAATTAGAAATAAGCTAATATTGAACACCCCACTTGTTCAAGCGTCCTCGCTTGAATCCACTCGTGCGTAAGCATTGGCACTGGTAAAAATAAGAGTTCAAGCGAGGACGCTTGAACCAGTGAGATAGAGTGAAAGGTACAAGTCGCAGACTTGCACCAGTTACTGAAACCTAAATTCCAATACCTAACCTCACCTAAATATAAAAACCAATCCCCAATCTCCAATAACTAATCCCTAATTTGTACCTTTGCAAAACAAAAAATAATAAATCAAATGGATATATATGTAGGTAGTATTCCTTTCAAATGGAAGGAAGAAAAATTAGTAGAGATTTTTGGAGAGTTTGGAGAAGTACATTCTGCCAAAATCGTGATAGATAAAATCACTCGTCAGAATAAAGGTTTTGCTTTTGTTGAAATGCCAAATGACGAAGAAGCAAAAGCGGCAATTGAGGCTTTGGACGGGAAAGAATTTGAAGAAAGAAAAATCGTTGTTAATAAATCTGTACCCAATAATGCGGGCAGTTTAGATAAAAAGAAGAAAAAACCGTATCCTTCAAAGCCAGAAAACAAGGAATGGAAGCCATTTAAGGGTATCGGCAAAAATAAATTTGGTAAAAAGTAAGATTTTAAACTCATGAATTTCTTCTACGAGTTTTCGTCGAAGAAATTACCATTTCATCAACAGAAAACTGAATAATTAATGAAGTACGTTTTACTGCTAATTTCAACCTGTTTCGTCATTCATGTTGAAGCACAAGGAGTTTTAACGCTTGATGAAGCCGTGAAAATTTCGTTGGAAAATAATTACGCCATCAAAATTGCCAAGAGTAACCAGAAAATTGCGGATAATAATAATACTCGTGGCAATGCAGGAATGTTGCCAGTCGTGACAGGTTCTGCCAATAAAAACTACAATATTAGTAGCGTAACAATTGGGCTTTTTGACCCAAATTTGCCAACAATTGAACGTTCTGGCGTATCAAATAATACAGGAGGAGCAGGCGTAAATGCCATTTGGACATTATATGACGGCTTGGGAATGTTTATCGCCCGTGACCGCCTGCGTGAATTACAAAAGACGAATGTTACGCAAATTGAAAGTTCGGTAGAAAATTCAATTGCTCAGGTTAGTAATGCGTATTATGATATTATTCGCCAGTCGAGAAGAGTAAAAAACTTGAAGCAAGGTTTAGGAATCTCCAATGACCGACTGAAATTATCCCGTGACCGTTATGAAGTTGGACAAGGTTCAAAAGTAGATTTTCTTTCCGCACAAGTGGATTATAATGAAGACAAGGCCGCACTTATTGCTCAAGAACAAGCTTTGGAAAATGCTAAAATTAGCCTTAATTCTTTGTTGATTAGAAGTTTGCAAGAGGAGTTTTCTACGAATGATACCATTACCTATGACAAATCTTTGTCTTTAGAAATATTAAGAGAAGCAACTTTAAAGCAAAATCCATTATTGATTTTGGCAGAACAAAATAAGCGTTTGGCGGAAATGGATTTAAAATTGCAAAAATCAGCTCAATTGCCTCAAGTTGATTTTATTACAGGTTATAATTACAATGCTTCCAATAACGGTGCTGGAGCTCCACAAGCGACTAAATCACTCCAAAATTTTGCGTTTAGTTACGGACTCAGATCGTCAATTAATATTTTTGATGGCTACAATCAGAAACGAAGAATTCAAAATGCTAAAATAGGGCAGGAGATAGCGAATTTACAAGAAGGAGATTTACGAAATCAATTAAATACGGCTTTGGAAAGAACGTATTTGAATTATCGTAATGCTTTAGAATTGATTAAGTTAGAAACAGAAAACTACAAAATTGCTCGTCAAAATATCGACATTGCTTTTGAAAGATACAAAGTCGGTAACTCAGCAGCTTATGAACTTCGTGAGGTGCAACGCAACGCCGTAGCTGCCGAAACTCGTTTAATTGAAGCCGAATTTAATGCTAAAATCACGGAAATTGAATTGTTGAGATTGAGTAGTAAGATTGTGGAATAATGCAACCATGTTTTGACCACATAGGTTAGATAGGAAACATAGGGTTGGAGATTAATGCGGGTATCAAAGCATCCGCAGGTGAGTTAGATAGGAAACATAGGGTTGGAGATTAATGCGGCTATCAAAGCATTCGCAGGTGAGTTAGATAGGAAACATAGGGTTGGAGATTAATGCGGGTATCAAAGCATCCGCAGGTGAGTTAGATAAGAAATATAGGGTTGGAGATTATTTTGACGTTTTTAAAATTAAGAAAGAATTTCTACAAAAAAATAAATAATATAAACTACAAATAATTGATATGGATACACTTACAAAGAGAAAAGTTAATGAATTGAGCTATGAAGTTTTGGGAGCCGTTATTGAAGTACACAAACATTTAGGCTCAGGTTTGTTAGAAAAAGTTTATGAAAAATGCCTGATTCATGAATTGCAAAGTCGTGGCTTTAAAGTCGATTTCCAGAAGACAATATATGTGGACTACAAAGGTGTAATTGTAGATTGTGATTTGCGTTATGATTTACTTATAGAAGATACGATTTTAGTAGAATTAAAGGCTGTTTCTACAATGTTACCCATATTTGAAGCTCAATTGATGAGTTACATGAAGTTAATGGAGATTCCTAAGGGAATACTTGTCAATTTTCATTGTACTAACATTTTTAAGGAAGGACAAAAAACTTTTGTTAATGATTTTTATCGAATGTTGCCAGACTGATCAAAGTTAACCACATCGTTAGGGTAGAAAATATAGGTTTAATAAAACTTTCTGTTATCAACGCATAATTTAACCATATAGGTAGGGTAGAAAACATAGGATTAATAAATTTTTTTGTTGAGAGCCCAATTTTATCCTACCGATCGGGTTAATTAAACTTCTATTTACTGCGTTTCTTTTGTTAAAACAATGTTTCCTATCCTATAATTTAACCATATAGGTAGGGTAGAAAACATAGGATTAATAAATTTTTTTGTTGAGAGCCCAATTTTATCCTACCGATCGGGTTAATTAAACTTCTATTTACTGCGTTTCTTTTGTTAAAACAATGTTTTCTATCCTATAATTTAACCGTATAGGTAGGGTAGAAAACATAGGATTAATAAATTTTTTTGTTGAGAACCCAATTTTATCCTACCGATCGGGTTAATTAAACTTCTATTTACTGCGTTTCTTTTGTTAAAACTATGTTTCCTATCCTACCTATGTGGTTAAGCTATGCGTTTACATCCTCAACAGCCATCTGTTTATCATACAATTCACGATAAACCCCATTTGCTTCCATCAAATCATCGTGCGTGCCTTGTTCAACGATACGTCCGTCGTCAAGCATGATGATTTTATCCGCTAATTTTGCTGATGAAACTCGGTGCGAAATAATCACCGAAGTACGTCCTTGCATAATCCCTTGTAAATTATTCAAAATCTGATTTTCAGTTTTGGTATCTACTGCCGAAAGACAGTCGTCCAAAATCAAAATTCGTGGTTCACGGGCAATGGCACGAGCAATAGAAAGTCGTTGCTTTTGTCCTCCCGAAAGCGTAACGCCACGTTCTCCCAAAACCGTATCAAATCCTTCTGGAAAATCAATTACATTATTGTACAAATCAGCATCTTTTGCCGCTTGAATAATTTGCTCTTCGGTCATGTTTTCACTACCGAATTTTACATTATTTTTGATTGAATCCGAAAACAAGAAAACATCTTGCGGAACGTACCCAATTTGAGAACGTAAATGATTAACATTCAGATTTTTGATAGGATAATTGTCAACTTTTATTTCTCCGTCCGTCACATCATACATTCTACAAAGTAAATTGGCAACGGTACTTTTTCCAGAGCCAGTTGTTCCCAAAATTGCCACCGATTCACCCGCCGAAACTTGCATTGAAAAATCCTTTAGAGCCACAATTCCAGAATCTGGATAAACAAAATTGACATTTTTTACGTCAATATCTCCCGCAATATCTTTTACGATATTTTCTTTTGAAATAATGTTCGTTTTTTCATTCAAAAACTCATTAATACGTTGTTGTGAAGCCGCTGCACGTTGAATTTGCGAAGCCGTCCAACCCAAAGCAATCATCGGCCACGTGAGCATATAGACATACATGATAAATTCAGTAATACTTCCAGGTGTTAAACGTCCAGCCATCACTTCCATACCGCCTACATACACCACAATAACAGAACTTAAACCCGCTAAAACCGAAACCAAAGGCGAAAACAACGAATCAACTTTCACTAAATCCAATGACTTTTCACGGTAAACATTGGCTTGTTTTGTAAAAGCAATCGTTGAAGGTTCTTCTTGTACAAAAGCTTTCAAAACCCTAATTCCCGAAAAGGCTTCTTGCGTAAAAGTGGAGATTTTAGATAAATTAGCTTGAATTTGCTCCGACTTCCGCATGATGATTGTATTCACAAAATAAATACTGAACGACAAAAACGGCACGGGCAAAAGCACAAACCATGTCAGTTTTTGATTTACCGAAAGCATATACCAAACCACAAGTACAAATACCGTAATCAAGTTCAAACCGTACATAATGGCAGGTCCAACGTACATCCGAACTTTATTGACATCTTCCGAAATACGAGCCATTAAATCTCCCGTATTATTTTTACGGTAAAAACTCAAAGGAAGCGTTTGATAATGATGATAAATTTCATTTTTCAAGTCATATTCAATGTGTCGAGACATCACGATGAGTGTCTGCCGAACCAAGAACAGGAAAAAACCTTTCAGTAGAGCCAACACCAAAATCATCAATCCGTAAAGCAGAATTGAAAAAGCGAAAAATTCGTAAATAGAAGATTGGAGTTTAAAACCATCGAAGAGGAAATATAAATCAATGGTTTCTTTTACCAAATCAAGTGCATACCGAACAATTTGGGCAGGAACAACCCCGAAAAGATTGGAAACAAACGTAAATAATGTACCCAAAATTAAGTACCATTTATATTTCAGAAAGTATTTGTTGAGATGCTTTAGGTATTTCATATAATATTGAACGTGTCAATTCTTTCAATTGTTCATTGATGCTCTAAAATTAATAATTCTGTACTTGCTTTACTAATTTCACTCACCCTGATTTGTTCGTTCTCGCTAACCTCAATTTGCAATTGGGGTTTATATGGTCAAGCGTCCAATGTCATTTAGTTAAGGAAATAAGTCAGAATTTATAACATGGAATTGAGAATGAAGGAGTAAAATATCCTCCGTAAAACTTCTAAAATCTACATTCTTTATTAAGAATTCTTAATTTAAAATTCTTAATCTCGCTAACCTCGATTTGCAATCAGGCGTCGTTTGGTTTTGCGTCTCAGACACATGACCATATAAACATGAATCATCCTGAATTTTAAAATCATAAAAAAACGGTCAAAATTAGTTTTAGAACACTTTTTTATGATTGATGGGACACTGAATTCCTACTGTTTGAGCGTAGCGAGTTTAGGAATTCTTGAATTTTTTGTTACTTTTTGTTTCAAGACAAAAAGTAAGGACGAGAATAAGTCCAAAAACTTATGAATTCCCTCAAATACCTAAGACAAAAGAAAAATTCGGGATGACTCATGTAGCTATAAAACTCTTTTAACACAATAAATTTACTTAAAATAGCTCTATTTTCTTAAAAAAATACTAATTTTGCAACATTATTTGTAACACGGACACGCAGTCCGTTCATGTCTAAAAAAAAACGTTCTTTCAGTACACAATGGTAAATAGACGACTTCTCCGAACAAAGGCTTTCCAAAACCTTTACGCCTTCCGCACAGCCGAGCGAGCTGATTATCAGTTATACCACGATTTGATTTCAGAATCTTTCCTTCCCAATCTTGATTTAATGATTCCTAAAGAGCAACAAATGCCTAAGCTTGAAGGCTTGCGTAAGTTGGCGGAATCTCATTATGAAGCAATCTTGAATAAGAAAGACTTAGAAGATGATTATCCTCTTGAGGCTAAAAATGCCGCAAAAAAGAATATACTCCTTTACCGTGATGCCGTAAAAAGAGACCGTGCAAAAATTACGCAAACAATGGTGGACGAAGTAGAAAATATCTATCATGTCTATTTGAAAATGCTTAATTTGTTGCTTGAAATCACGGATATTGCCGTTTGGGATGAGCAACGCCGTTTGGTTGAAACGGATTTCCGTACTGCCAGATTAGCCGAAAATAGTGTATTAAAGGCACTCAAAAATCTTAAAACTTTAGAAACTGAGTCAATCCGAAGAAATGTAAATTGGACTGACGATGACCAAAATCTCCTCCGTAAACTTTTCTTAGATGGCATCTTGCCTGATACCGAATTCCAGTCGTACCTTCGTAGCACAAAACATACTTTCGAGGAAGATTTAGCCTTAGTTATGTACCTTGTGAAGACTTTTGTTTTGAAACATCATTCTATTGCGGATTATTTTGAAGAAAAAGACTTAAATTGGGGCGAAAATAAGGACGTTCTTAAAAGTATGATTGTTAAAACTTTTAAGATTACCAGCATCGAAGAACTTGCTTTGCAACCTTTAGCTATGAATTGGGAAGACGATAAATTATATTTCGTTGACCTTTTCAACAACGTTTTAGATAACGAAGAATCTTACGAAAAAATCATCTTAGACCAAACTCAAAATTGGGAAGGTGACCGTTTAGCAATGACCGATTTGTTGATTCTGAAATTAGGTTTAGCCGAAATGATTCACTTTTCGAGTATTCCTGTAAAAGTTACAATTAACGAATACATTGAATTAGCAAAGAATTATTCAACACCAAAATCTGGACAATTTGTCAACGGTCTTTTGGATGTACTTTCTCAGAAATTACAAAAAGAAGGCATTGTCAGAAAATCTGGACGTGGATTAATAGACAATAAGTGATTAGTTATTGGTTACTGGTTATTAGTTACTGGCTTTCTATGTTAATAAATTTAGATTCGATATGACTCTAAATTTATTAACTGATAACCAATCATTAATATCCAATAACTGATAACTGATAACTGATAACTGATAACTGATAACTGAAAAATGAGCAAATCATCAAAAACATTTTGGGCATTTATGACAGGTGCCGCAGTGGGTTCAATCTTAGGTATTTTGTATGCTCCAGACAAAGGCGAAAATACTCGTAACAAACTGTTCTATCAACTTCAAAAATACAGAGACCAATTACAGGGTTTAATTTCTGATTTGATTGAAGGCAAAGAAATACCAGAAACAATGGCAAAATCGGAAGGTAAAAAAGTGGTAAATGAAGCTCGTGAAAAAGCCGAAAGACTTTTGGAAGACGTAGAAAGCATGATGAGCCAAATCAAAGCAAAAGCGTAAATTCCGATGTTTGGTTTTCGATGTTAGATATTCGTTTTAGTTGAAATCTTAAAGCCCCATTTTTATCAAATATCGAACAAAAACGATTTAATAGCCCATGAAAAAAGTATTAATCTTAGCCCTGTCGTTTGCTGTTTTTGTTGCTTGTGAAAATAAACAACGCACAGATGCCCAAACACTTGAAGAAAGACAGAAAGCTCTTGAACCAACGGATGATAAATTTCCAGTAATGGCAATTGATACGCCATCGGTTGAGTTAGGCAAAATCACAGAAGGTGATACTGTCATGCACGTTTATAATTTCAAAAATACGGGCAATATGCCTTTGGTATTGAGCAATGTTAGTGCTTCATGTGGTTGTACAACGCCTTCGTATTCTAAAGAACCTGTTGCTCCAGGAGAAAAAGGGTTTATCACTGTGAAATTTAACAGTAAAGGAAAAGAAGGTAAATTGAATAAAACTGTGACGGCTTTTGCCAATACCAAACCAGCCGAAAATGTAGTTTCGTTCAAAATAGAAGTTTTAGCAAAATAACTATAAATTATGAATGATGAGCGGTCCACCGCTGCGGTTATGAATTTATTTTCATGGCTACGAACCTATCATTCATAATTTATAACTCATCATTAATCATTAAATAGAATGTACAATAGTATTTTATTACAAGGATTTGGCGGAGGCGGAGCTTCTTCGTTATTTTTAATCGGAGGAATGTTCGTAATCATGTATTTTTTCATGATTCGTCCACAACAAAAAAAGCAAAAAGAACAGCAATCTTATATTGATGCCTTGAAAGCTGGCGATAAAGTAGTGACAATCGGAGGATTACACGGTACGGTTGTTTCAGTACGTGATAAATCAGTTGTGTTAGAAGTTGATGCTAACAAAGGAGTTAGAATGGTTTTCTTGAAAACTGCTATCTCAAAAGATTCGTCTTCACAACTTGCAGAATAGTTTTCTTAAAGTTTAAGTTTTAAAGAAGTTAGAGGGTTAAAAGTAGGTACTTTAAGCTTTCTAACTTCTTTATCTTTCTAACCCTTTAACAATTTCCCATGAAAACCGCTACTTCAAAAACTGACCTTAAAGCTATCTTTATAAGCCTTTTAGCCGCCATTATTTTTTGGGTAATGAATGCTTTAAACAAAGATGGTTATTCTCAAAGAATGTCCTTTCCGCTTCAATTCTCTTACAACGATTCTCTTTATATCCCAACGCAGCCACTTCCCGAAAAAATATCCGTAAATGTATCAGGTAATGGTTGGAATCTCTTGCGTAAAGCTTTTGCCTTAGATATTACGCCAGTAAAATATTCAGTAGAAAAACCACTGAAAACTAAATACTTAAATACAGGTTCATTGGCAGATTCGCTTTCTGAATATATCAAAGATGTAAAAGTTAATTACGTTGTAGCCGACCGTTTCGATTTAGAATTTGACCGTAAAGTTTCCAAACAATTTACCGTAAAAGTGGATAGTGCCTCAATTCCATTGAAAGAACGTTATGTGATTTCGAGTTTGATAAACGTGAATCCTCGTACCGTTACACTTGAAGGTCCAGAATCAGTATTAGAAGGAATGGGAAGCGTTATTTACGTAAAAATTCCAGGGAAAAGGCTACAAGATAATTTTGACGATGAGATAAAATTACCAATTTCCCAAAACTCACTCATTAAGCCAAGCAAAGACCGTGTAGCTGTAAGTTTTGAAGTTTCTGAGTTATTAAAATAAGTTTAGATAATAGATGATAGAGAAAAGAGTTTAGATGATAGATTTTAGAGAAAAGAGATTAGACTATTTAAAGAGTTGGTATTGTTTGAAATTATTAGTTATTTTCTATCCTTTAATGTCTTCTATACTCTTTTCTCTAACCTCTATTCTCTATAATCTAATTTAATTATGCAAAAAGTCATTGGAATTACAGGCGGAATTGGCTCAGGGAAAAGTCTCGTATGCAAGGTTTTTTCTATTTTGGGAATACCCATTTATGATGCCGATTCAAGGGCTAAATTATTGATGAACAATGATTTAGAGATGAAAGATTTAATCCAGAAACTTCTTGGAGAACAATCCTACACGTCTTCGGGTGAATACAACCGTACGTGGGTAGCCTCACAAGTTTTCAATAATCCAGAACTATTAAAGCAACTCAATGCCATTGTGCATCCAAGAGTACGTCAAGATTCCCAATCTTGGATTCAAAAATATCCTAAAGCTCCCTTTTTACTCTACGAAGCCGCCTTAATGAAAGCGGCAGGTGACGGTAATTTCTTCGATAAAGTAATTGTTGTGAATGCTCCCATCGACCTCAGAATCAAACGAGTACGACACCGAGATAAGCGAACAGAACAAGAAATTAAAGACATCATCGACCGACAAATTTCTGATGAAGAAAGACTTTTATTTGCTGATTATGTCATTGAAAATGATGAAAAGCACCCTGTTTTAGAACAGGTTTTGCGTTTATATCAAGAGATTTTGCAGTAGATAATTCATAATAAAAATTGTTAAAGGAGACTCATGAAACTGAAAATCATGGGTCTTTTTTTATGTCAAAATTGAGTAAACTGAAAAATAAGTTAAATAACTTAAAATTTAGTTGTATAACTGAAAAATAAGTTATAAGTTTGACTCATGGAAGAATTAACAAGAACAGAAGAACGAATTATGCAAACACTTTGGCAATTGGACCTTGCTTTTGTGAAAGACATTATTGAGCATATTGATGAAGAACCCAAACCTCCATACAATACGATTTCATCGGTTGTCAGAATTTTGGAAAAAAAGGGGTACGTTGGTTACAAAGCCTACGGAAAAACATATCAATACTTCCCGATAATTTCTAAAGCAGACTACGCAAAGCAGACTTTCAAGAAGGTGCTGAATAACTATTTTGATAATTCTGCTACCAGTTTGATGTCATTTTTGGTGCAAGAAGAGCAAATCAGCGAAGAGGAATTGGAGAAATTACGTAAAATAATCGGATAAAATCTCAACTATTAAAACTATGAATTACTTGATGGAGTCTACCGCCTGTATTGCTATTTTCTATGGGCTTTACTTATTGATTTTTAGACGATTTACCTTCGTTAGACTCAATCGTGTCTATTTACTTTCAAGCCTAATCATAGGTTTGATTTTTCCGCTGATTTCTTATGAAGTCGAAGAAATTGTGAAAGTTCCTGTCAATCAAATAGTTTATTCTGAGCGTAATTTTCAACCAGTAATGGTGAATAGTTCTACTTCATTAATTGTGAATGAGCCTGTCGAAAATGTGATTGATTGGGATTTTATGATAGAAATTATTTATGTTTTAGTAATCGTTTTAATGGCTTTTAGATTCTTAATAATGATTTATAAATTATTGAAAATCAAAAGAATATCTATTGGCGGTGATTATATTTCTACCCAAAGTCGATTTGCCAATTCATCATTTTTTAACCTAATTTTTATTGATGATTCTAACCTTACTCAAGATGAAATTCAGCAGATTTTAGCTCATGAAAAATGGCACATAAAGCTTTTCCATTCTTATGATTTGTTGTTTGTAGAAATACTGAAAATACTATTTTGGTTTAATCCGATTTTGTGGTTGTATCAGCGTTCACTCTCGGAAGTGCATGAGTATGAGGTAGATACACGTATGATACAAAATTATAATCCACAGTCATACGCTCAACTCTTACTGAAATTAGCAACGTCCAATTCTACATTGGCAACCACTCATCATTTCAGTCGTAAGCCCTTGACCGACCGTATTCATTTTATATTCACTAAACAAAAATCCGTACCTATGAAACGATTAGCGTATTTATCCATTTTACCCATTTTAGGGGTATTATTCATGGCTTTTTCATTGGAGAAAGTTGTGAAGTATCAAGAAATTGAAGATAGTTCTAAGCATTTTAAAATTGTGAGAGGAAATAAAATTAATATTTCGGAAAGTGACATGTCTAAGTTAGCCATTATGCGATTAATGGATGATGAAATACAACTTTTCATTGGTTTTGATAAGCTAACAAACGAGTCGATTGAAGAAGCCAAAAGCTACTTTAAAGATTATGGTTTTTCTTTAAATATGATTGATTATCAAGTAGATAAGAAGAATGTTTTGACAAATATTGAGTTTAGTTTATTAGAAGATGATAAAACTGAGAAAGAAAAAAACAGAAACAGAAATTATGAAATGTATAACGATGGGGGGAAATTTGATTTAGAGGAATACCGTAAACTTTCTAAGGAAGATAAAGGAATGTTTCTGTCAATTAGAGCTAATAAGAAAACAGGAATTCATACGGTAAATTTAGGTCATATTCCGCCAACGCCACCAGCACCACCAAGACCTCCGTTAGCACCTAAAGCACCCAAAGCGTCGCCAATATTGCCCGCACCGCCTAAACCACCATTAGCACCGAAATTAGGGTTTTTGAATAATGCTTTTTCAGATTCTGTAAAATTAATTGGTGAGGGACAGCTTGGGAAAAATCCTTTGGTATTTATTAATGGAAAAAGCTATCCATCTAATGTTTTGTATAAACTCAATCCGACTAAAATATCAAATTCTACAATTTATAAGCGTGAAGGTGTTCTGAAAAAGTTTGGTGTAGAAAATACGGATGGAGCTATTGAAATAAACACTTTCAACAGGTCAAATGAGGATTTATTTTTGTCAAAAAAACAACTCAATATTGCTGTCGAAAATGAGAGGAAAAGGCGAGAAGCTCGCTCTTCTGGAAAAAGTTTAACGAGAGTCACTTTGAAAGATTTTAACGGGAATGAAAAGGATGAAATAGTAGTCTATAAAGATGGAAGCGAACGTGCTTCTGCTACAGTTTCTAAGGGCGGGCAAATTTTGTTTCAAGTCGGAGATGTGGTTAAAACAGAAGATGAAATGAAAGAAATTAACTCTCAACTTTTAGGTAGTACAGTTTTTGCGAGTGAGGAGAAAAAAACAATTGAGAAACTTGGTATGAAAATAAATGGCAAACCAATTGAAGCAATTATGAAATTTAATCAATAATTAAAAAAGGCTTCTGAATCACCTCAGAAGCCTTTTTTATAAATATCTCAACAATTACGCATGAATAGCACGATTTTCAGTTGCTGCTAAACAAGCCTCTTTCATCGCTTCTGTGTATGTTGGGTGTGCGTGCGACATACGAGCTACGTCTTCTGCACTTGCACGGTATTCCATCGCTACAACTGCCTCCGCAATCATATCCGCTGCTCTTGCACCAATGATATGAACGCCCAAAATTTCGTCAGTTGCTTTGTCAGCTAATACTTTCACCAAACCATCTGTATCCATTGAAGCTGTTGCACGACCTAATGCTTTGAATGGGAATGAACCTGCTTTATAAGCAATACCAGCCGTTTTCAATTCTTCTTCTGTTTTACCAACTGAAGCTACTTCTGGCCAAGTATAAACTACACCTGGAATCAAATTATAATTGATATGTGGTTTTTGTCCTGCAATAGTTTCAGCTACAAAAACACCTTCTTCTTCTGCTTTGTGAGCCAACATTGCACCACGAACTACGTCGCCGATGGCATAAATATTGGGTACATTTGTTTGTAAAGTATGTTCATCAACAACAACTTTACCTCTATCTACCGCAACGCCTGCACCTTCTAAGTTCAAGCCTTCTGTGAACGGACGACGACCAATACAAACCAAAACATAGTCACCTGAAATAGTAACTTGTTCGTCTTTTGAATTGGTAGCAGTTACCGTTACATCATCACCGTTATTTACAACATTAGTAACTTTATGTTGGAAGAAAAATTCTGCTTTAAGTTCTTTTTTCAAACTCTTCTGCAATTCTTTTCCCATTGTTTTATCCATCGTTGGAATCATTGAATCCGCAAATTCTACAAAGCTAACTTTTGCTCCTAAACGACCGTAAACTGAACCTAATTCAGCACCAATAACGCCTGCTCCGATAACGATAAGGTGCTTTGGCACTTCTTGTAAGTTTAAAGCCTCAGTAGAAGTGATAACACGCTTTTTATCAACTGGAATAAATGGCAATGCCGTAGGTTTTGAACCCGTTGCAATAATTACGTTTTTAGCGGTCAAATCTTCCGAAGTACCGTCAGCTTTGGTTACTTTAATGGTGTTTTTATCCACAAAAGAGCCTAAACCATTGTAAGTCGTGATTTTATTTTTTTTCATCAAGAACGTAATTCCATCGTTCATTTTCTTCACAACGCCAGTCTTGCGACTAATCATTTGCTCCATATTGATTTTTGGAGCAGAAATCTCAATTCCATGTTCTGCAAAAGAATGAGAAGCATTAAAGAAGTGTTCAGAAGAATCTAAAAGTGCTTTTGAAGGAATACAGCCAACATTTAGGCAAGTTCCGCCCAAAACACTGTATTTTTCGATAAGAGCAGTTTTCATGCCCAATTGAGCTGAACGAATGGCGGCAACATAACCCCCAGGGCCCGAACCGATTACTATTACGTCGTATTGCATATTTAAGTATTATGTATCAGATACTAAGTATTAAGAAATTGCTTAATACATCTATTCTCTATTAATTATTCTCTGTAATCTATTTACCCTCTATCAACAATTTCAGATTCTCCGTCTCCATCAATGTCAAACCCAATTCTACGGAATTCACTTTGAGATTTTAAAGAGCCTATTTTTTTGAAAATGAATGAAACTTGAACAGTTGTACCACTCGAATTAATGGAAGTGGTATTCACTAATTCCCATCCTTCAGAGCCGAACTGAGCAAGCATATTGTTAACTTCTTTGGCATCAAGTCCAAATTTTCCTTTTCCATTGGCATCAAAAAGAGTAGGACTTAAATCTGCTATAACGGTAAGGTAATCCCATTTAATAATGTTCATTTTATAATCTGAGATAAGCATTAAGGATTAAATATAAATTATACTTAACCCCTAATACATTGTACTTAATATTTTCCTAAACATCCAACAACAAACGAGTTGGGTCTTCCAATAATTGCTTTAATCTTACCAAGAATGAAACAGATTCTTTTCCGTCAATAATTCTATGGTCGTAAGAAAGAGCAACGTACATAATTGGACGAATTACGATTTGTCCATCCATCACAACTGCACGTTCAACGATGTTGTGCATCCCTAAAATTGCTACTTGTGGTGCATTGATAATTGGTGTCGAAAGCATCGAACCAAAAATACCGCCATTCGTAATGGTGAAGGTACCACCTGACATTTCTTGTAAAGTCAACTTATTGTTTTTAGCCAAAGTAGCCAAACGAACAACTTCGCCTTCAATGCCTGCCAATGATAAGTTTTCAGCATTTCTGATTACAGGAACTACTAAACCTTTGGGAGCAGATACTGCAATTGAAACGTCACAGAAATCATTGTAAACAATTTCTTCACCGTCGATTGAAGCATTCACCGCAGGGAATTCTTTCAAGGCAACACAAACTGCTTTTGTGAAGAATGACATAAAGCCTAAGCCAACGCCATGTTTTTCTTTGAATTTATCTTTGTATTTTCCACGTAAATCCATGATTGGCTTCATGTCAACTTCGTTAAAAGTTGTTAACATGGCCGTTTCATTTTTTACTTGAACTAAACGACGAGCAACTGTTTTACGAAGTGACGTCATTTTTTCACGACGTTGAGAACGGTTTCCTGATGCTGAGACAACTGCTGGAGCTGAAGCAACGGCAGGAGCAGAAGGTGTTGCTACTGGAGCTGGTTTAACGGCAGCATTAGCATCTTCCTTCGTGATACGTCCACCTACGCCTGTTCCTGATACCGAACTTACATCAATACCTTTTTCTGCCAAAGCTTTAGCAGCAGCAGGTGATGCGTGACCAGCAGCATAATTTCCTGATTGTGGAGCTGATGCAGTTGCTTGTGGAGCTGCCACAGGTGCTGGACTTGGAGAACTTGCTCCTGCACCAACAGTAATAGTTGCCACCACGGCACCGATTGGCAATACTGAACCTTCTGATGCTACAATATGAAGAACACCCGCAGTTTCAGCAGGAAGTTCAAAGGTTGCTTTATCGGATTCTAATTCACATAAGACCTCATCCATTTTCACAGAATCACCTTCTTTTTTGCTCCAAGCAGAAATGGTTACTTCTGTGATTGACTCACCAACCGCAGGAACTTTAATTTCAATTACTTGGCTTGCAGTAGCCACTGGTGCAGCAGGAGTTTCAGCTACGGGAGCTGGAGCTTCACTTGGTGTCGCTACTGGAACGGCAGGAGCAGGGCTTGCACTCGCACCAACAGGTTCAATAATACAAATTACAGCACCGATTGGTAAAGTTTCGCCTTCTTTGGCAACGATTTTCAAGACTCCTTCTGCTTCAGCAGGAAGTTCAAACGTAGCTTTGTCTGATTCTAATTCACACAAAACTTCATCCATTTTTACTACATCGCCATCTTTTTTATTCCAAGTAGCGATAGTTACCTCGGTTATTGATTCGCCTACTGGCGGAACTTTCATTTCAATTGCCATATCTCAATGCTGGATTGTTTTATCCTTTGTAATGTATTTTTAATAAATTATCTACTATGAAATAACTGTTCTAATTCATAAGTATTTACCACATTTGTAAATCCTTTTTCAATAAGATGCTCTTGCAGTTTTTTGTCGAGTGTCCAAAGTGTAGCATTTAATTCGAGTGATAAAGCTACAAATGCAATGTCTTTACTGTCAACGTCTTTCGTCAATTTGTCTGCAATCTGCCAATGCTCTGAACTTATTTGGTTTTCATTTACTAAACTTAGTTTCTTTAAAGTCAAATAAACAATTTCTAATAATTCTGATTCTTCTAATTTCGAGTATTTAAGAATTCGTTGCTTGTGTTTAAAAATTTCCACCTGCATAAAATAGCATGAGAATTTTTCAAAATCATTCATCGGATTCATCAAAACATCTGCTACTCTACCTTTCGAACTCATCAAAGCACTCATAATTACACTTGTATCAATAACTACTTTCATTTGATGAAATGTTGTTTGTTCTCAATCCACCAATTTTTGTTTATATCATCTGCAATTCCCAAAATATCCTCGTCTGATGCAGTGCTTTGAGAAGCAATCGTTTTTACCCGAACATAATCTAAAAACTGCTGTAAAATACCGATATCGACAGATGAAGGTATTTTGATTAAGAATTCATTATTGATACGTTCTATTGACATGATTTTTAATATTAAATATAGTGAGCAAAAAGAGATTTTAAAATCAGACGTTTATATTTGTCTTTCACATATCGCTTTCTGCTCGCTATACTAAGCAAAAGCTCTATCAACTAATTCTGCTTGTTCGATATTATGAACTTTTAAGAAACCTGTTGCAGGAGAAGCTGATTTTTTACGAGCTACCAAACTATCAAATGGTTTCCATCCAAATTCACGAATAACAAATGACCAATATCCCATGTTTTCTGGCTCTTCTTGTACCCATAAAACTTTTGCTTTTGGATATTTGTCAAGTTCAGCTTGTACTTTCGTAGCTGGGAATGGGTGTAATTGTTCTACACGTACAATGGCTACATCGGTACGGTTTTCTTTTTCTTGTCTTTCCAACAAATCAAAATAAACCTTTCCTGTACAAAGTAATACTTTTTTCACTTTCTTCGCATCAACGAAATTGTCTCCGTAAACCTCTTGGAATGAACCATCAATGAATTCAGAGATTGGAGACATTACTTTTGGATGACGGAATAAAGATTTTGGTGACATTGTAACCAATGGCTTACGGAAATTCCAAGCTAATTGACGACGTAATGCGTGGAAAATATTCGCAGGAGTTGTCAAGTTTGTTACCATGATATTCTCTTCCGCTGCCAATTGTAAGAATCTTTCTGGACGAGCATTTGAGTGTTCTGGCCCTTGTCCTTCGTATCCGTGTGGCAATTGCATTACTAAACCATTCATAGTTCCCCACTTAGATTCTTGCGAAGAAATAAATTGGTCAATCATCGTTTGAGCACCGTTTGCGAAATCTCCAAATTGTGCTTCCCAAATAACTAAAGCATCTGGATGAGCTAAAGCGTAACCAAACTCAAAACCAAGTACCGCATATTCAGATAATAACGAGTTATAAATCTGTAAGAATTCTTGGTCTGGTTGAATATGATTTAATGAAATATAAGACTCATTCGTGTTGGCATCATGCAATACTGCGTGACGGTGCGAGAATGTACCTCTTTGTACATCTTGACCCGAAACACGAACTGATTTTCCTTCTACTAATAATGAACCGTAAGCTAATGCCTCAGCAGTTGCCCAGTTCAATGCTCCATTGTCAAAATATGCTTTTCTATCCGAAAGAACTTTTTCGATTTGTTTCAACGCCGTGAATCCTTCTGGTAATTTAGAAAGAGAAGCCGCAATTTTATCAATCGTTTCTTTTGAAATACCTGTTTTGGGTGAGTTTTCAAAATCAACAGATTCTGCATAACGTAATTCTGCCCAACGGTTATCCAATTTTAATGGATGATATTCTGGACGAATTTTTTGCTTGATTAAATCTAAACGAGCTTGTAACTCTGCCTTAAATTCAGTGTCCATTTCAGCCGCTAATTTGGCATCAATATCACCACGAGCAATCAATTTTTGGTTGTATAACTCTCTTGGATTTAGGTGATTAGTGATGTTTGCGTACAAAGTAGGCTGAGTAAAACGTGGTTCGTCAGACTCATTGTGACCATTTCTACGGTAACAAACCATATCAATAAATACATCACGATTGAACTGCTGACGGAATTCTGCTGCCATTTTAGAAACAAAAACCACTGCTTCTGGGTCGTCACCATTTACGTGGAAAACTGGAGCATCAATAATTTTCGCAACGTCTGTACAATAGATAGATGAACGAGCATCTTCAAAGTCAGTGGTAAAACCTACTTGGTTATTGATGACAAAGTGAATAGTTCCACCTACTTCATAACCTTTCAATTTAGCCATTTGCGTAACTTCATACACAATACCTTGCCCAGCTACGGCAGCATCTCCGTGAATTAAAATCGGAAGAATTCTGTCGTAATCTCCTTCGTAGTGAACATCGGCTCTTGCTCTACAAAAACCTTCTACTAAAGGATTTACTGCTTCAAGGTGAGATGGATTTGGTGCTAACTTCAATGAAATCTCAACGCCCGAAGGAGTGATATGTTTTGAAGAATAACCCAAGTGATATTTTACGTCACCATCGCCATGAATTTGGTCAGGAAGATTTCCTTCAAAACCATCAAAAATAGCGTCGTAAGATTTGTGCATGATGTTGGCAAGAACGTTCAAACGTCCACGGTGAGCCATACCAATCATGGCTTCTTGAACGCCTAACTCAGCCGAACGGTTGATAATAGCATCAAGAGCAGGAATGGTACTTTCGCCACCTTCCAAACCAAATCTTTTTTGACCTAAGTATTTAGTACCCAAGAAGTTTTCGAAAACGACAGCTTCGTTGAGTTTTTCTAAAATCTGCTTTTTCTCATCAATCGAAGGATTAAAAGCCAATGCTTCTTTTTCGATTTTTGCCCGTAACCATTCTTTTACTTCTGGCTCACGGATGTAGGCATATTCAAAACCTACTGAACCCGCATAAATCTTGTTAAGAGATTCGAGGATTGTACGTAATGAAACAGCACCAATTCCCAAGAAATTTCCTGCTTGGAATTTAGTATCTAAATCTGCGTCTGAAAGAGCATAGTCTTTCAAATCTAAGCGTGGCTGACGGTTTTTACGTTCACGGATAGGGTTGGTTTTAGCCATCAAGTGTCCACGAGAACGGAACGCTTTGATAAGACTAATAACTGCCATCTCTTTCTGAATCATCGAAGAATCAGCAGGTGCAGATGCAACATTAGTTTGCCCGTTAGATGAGCCACTCCATGCAGCATGAAAATCAAACCCTTTAAAGAAGTTTTGCCAACTGATATCTACCGAATTGGGGTCTTGCAGGTACGATTCATAAAGGTCAGAAATCGCTGCGGTATCGGCGTTAGCAATGTATGAAAATTGATCCATTATAATTTTTACGTTAATCTTAGTTGATTTTACGTTTTATTTTCAAGAATGTTTTACTAAAGGCAAAGTTAAGCTATGCTTTTAAAATAAAGCATATATTTTATTTGTTTTTTACTATAAGTTCTTCAAATTTATAAAGTAGGAAAAGTATCATTTTAAAAAGATTTAATTTCTTGGTAAAATGCAAAATAAACATAGTTCCTTACTTGTTTTTTTTGTTTTCCTGATTTATTCATCATTTCCTCTTAAAGCACTACAAAATGAATAGCTTACTTCTTTATTTATATTTTTTCATGGTATCAGCAATAATTTCACCCAAAGAAGGCGATACTCAATTGACAAAAGCGTTTGAATTCGTAAATCTTTATGCACAAAAAGATACTTTACTTGCTGAATGTTCAAAAATATCTAAATCTCAAAAGATAGTGGTTTCGCCTCAGCAAATTGCCTTCGATATTAATAATGTGATGTGTAGTTTTATCCAAAAGAAGTATAAAAAAGAGGGAATATCGTGTTCACAAATTAATATGAAGGAAGGTCGGCTAATAACACTTGCCTCTGATTCGGTATTTAGAGAGATTTCCAAAATAAAGCCAATCCCATTTAACCAAAGTATAATGTATAATAAAGCCCGTGAACCTGAGCTTGGTTATGCCATCATGTTTTCGGATTTATATAAAAATTGTGTGATGGTAGAACTCCGTTATTTTTGTAACAATCAAGCAGGGAATACTTGGGGCAAGAAAGCAATGGTTTTTATGTTTGAATTTGATGCGAGGGATAATATTAAGGCGGTGTATCAGAATGAGAAAAAATATCGTTAAAGTAGGATAGGTTTCCAACCTGTCAATTAGCATACAAACAGGTTGAAAACCTGTTCTACCTCTTCTTCATCACCATATTATAAAACTTAACATTAGGATTCATTTCGTTAAATAAAATAGCTTCTTGTAAGGTTTCTAAAAAGCCTTCTTCTTTTTCTTTATAATCTTGTAAATCTTTGAAACTAATCCCTTTTACCAATTTCCGTTTCTTGGCATCCAATAATCCAGATTCATTGCTTAGGTGAAAACCTTTTGCAAAACATATTTCAACAACATTCGTTTTTTTGATGACATTCAAATAGCAAAGGTGGTCGAAACAATAGAAAAAAGGAGTATTCCAAGAAACCTGCTCTCGGATATTGGGATGGGCGAGCATGATGACTTTTCGTAGTTGTAAGAGCAGCGGTCGTAGAGACATATCTTTGCTTTGGATAAAATCGTCGATGTCAAGATATTTTGGCATTTTACTATTAGAGGTTTATTGAACACAAAATAATGAATAAGCAAATTATATATTTTTTCTTAATTCCTATCTCAATCATCACCAATGATTTAGTTGCTCAGGGAATACAGTGGCAAACTGGCAGTTTTGAGAGTATTTTGGATAAAGCTAAAGCTCAAAAAAAACTAATTTATATTGACATTTATACCACTTGGTGCAGCCCTTGCAAGCAAATGGATGCAGAGGTTTTTACCAATCCGACAGTAGGAAAATTATTCAACGAAAATTTTATTAATTACAAAATTGACGGAGAAAAAGGCGAAGGAAGAGATTTAGTAGATTATTTCGAGTTGGATAGTTACCCAACCAGTATGTTTATTGATGGCGATTGGAATGTGGTGATGAAATTAGAAGGTTTTCGTCCGACAGAAAGATTATTGGAATCAGCCGAACAAGTAAAAGAAAGAGGGAAAATCAGTGGTTCAGATGATGATTTGGAACAAGCCTACTCAAAAGGAAAACGAGATGCCCCTTTTTTGTATGAATATATTAAAGCGAGAGCTTTCCAAAAATTAGATAACGGCTTATTATTAGATGAATATTTGACAAAAATTACGGCTGAACAATTAAAATCTGAAAAGACAGAGAAACTTATTTTAGAAAATGCGTCTTTACTTCGTGGACGAACTTTTGAATATTTGATGACTCGGAAAAATGAGTTGATTTTTGAGCGAAAAATCAAAGGAATAATTTCTCAAAATCTGAATAAAGCGGTTAATCAAAAAAACGAAAAAATGCTCAATGAAGTCTTGACAGCCAATGGGCGACTGAGCAAGACTTTTGCGGAGGCAAACGAATGGAATACAGAAGCAAAAATGAATTATTTTATGCTGACCAATCAACCAGAAAAGTTTTTCATAACGGCAGATTTTTTCATGGAAACTTATATTTTAAAGAAAAATATCACCAGTTTTAAAAACCTTCCAGAACTCAGCGACGTATATAATCTGAAGCTAAGGAAAGCTGCCAAATTTGTAGTAGAGCGTTTTAAAGAGCGTGAAAAATTAGAAAAAGCAGTTGTTTGGATAAGGAAATCGTTAGAAATTGAAGAAAAATCAAGTAATAGCGAAATTTATTCGAGACTTTTGTTTACTTTAGGCAGTAAAATGGAAGCTATTCGGCTGATGGACAGAGCTTTGGAATTAGCCAAGAAAGAAAATGCCAACAACGATTACCTTAATTTATTGAATAATGAACTTACGAATATGAAACGTTAACGTTTAAATATTTAATTTTACAAAAAGAAAACACTTTTAATTTTACAAATAGAATAAAATTCAAATTAATTTTGGTATATTATTTGTACTATATTTTGTTTGAATAAAGAATGTTTAATCCGCCAAAAAAACATCGCCCTAATGAATTTTTCAAACCCATTAAGAAAAAATGAAAAGATTTTACCTGTTACTAATCTGTCTGACGGTCAGTTTGTTGGCTACAACTCAGACCTTTTCGCAGGGGATTATTTTTCGGCAAGATGATTGGCAAAACGTTTTGATGCAAGCTAAAGCCCAGAAGAAATTAATCTTCGTGGACATCTACACAACGTGGTGCGGACCCTGTAAAGAAATGGATAAAAAGACTTTTACAGAGTCATCGGTTGGCGACAAATTTAATGCCAGATTTATCAACTATAAAGTTGATGCTGAAAAAGGCTTTGGTATCAATTTAGCAAAACGCTACAATGTTACATCTTATCCAACCTGTCTATTTGTAGATGCTACCGAAAATTTAATGTACAAACAAGAAGGTCTTTTGAGAGCTCCTGATTTATTAAAAGAGGCTGATATGGTCTTGAATAATCAGGCGAACGCAAAACCTCGTTGGGCATTGGAAAAATTGTACAATGAAGGACGTAGAGACTCTGAATTTTTGAGTGAGTTTATTTCTGTCAACTCTTTATACACGATTGATAATACGAATTTGGTTGAAGAATATGTGAAATCGTTAACCCCAATTCAATATTCGTCAGATAAAACGCTTCGTATCATTGTCAACAATGGCTTTAAAATTGACGGAAAAGCGTTTGATTTATTATTGAAATTCCGTGAAAAAGCGGAAAGTTTATTTGAAGGTGGCGTTGAAAAAGTTAATAGAGCGTTTTCTCAAAGTATCAATGAAGTATTTGATGTTGCTTTGAAAACGAAGAATCAGGTGATGTTTGATAAAGCATTAGCTGCCAATTTGAAAGCATTGCCCAACACTGCTGACCGTGTGAACGACAAAAATAAATTGGCATTTTATTTAGCGATGAAAGACGTTAATAAATTCTCGGAAGCGGCAGAACAATATCTTGACCAATATGTAATGTTTGTACAAGTTGAAAGTATTCGTAAGCAAGATTTGTGGGAATATGAAAAAATTATGCAGAATTATAAGTTAGGTATTCGTGATTCGGTTGGAGCAGGAGCGGCACTTTATCAAAATTTGAAAAAGAATGCCAAATACACGATGGCTCGTTTGACAGCAAATGAATTGAACGAAGTTGTGAAAGCGTTTTATGACCAAGTTGATGATAAAGTTAAATTGAAAAAAGCCATTGAATGGGCAAAACGTTCGTTAGAATTGGTGGAAACACCCGATAGTTATCATTCTTACGCACAATTGATGTTGAAACTTGGTGATAAGCAAATGGCTTTGGATATTGAACAAAAAGCTTATGATGTGGCTCTGCGAGAGAAATTAGACACACAAAAATTTACCGCAGCTTTGGAAAAAATGAGGTAACTAATAGCATAAAAATACCCCGAAGGTTTTAAAATCTTCGGGGTATTTTATTTATGTCCTATTCAACTTCTAAAATTAGTTTTCCAAAATTTTCCCCTGAGAATAGCATCATCATTGTTGGTAAAAAATTACGAATTCCTTTTTCGATATGTACTTTCGATTGCAATTTCCCTTCGTGAATCCAACCTGCCATTTCACGAGCTGCTTTTCCGTAATTAGCGGCATTATCAAAAACCACAATACCTTCCATTTTGGCACGATTTACCAATAAAGCAAGATAATTTGAAGGGCCTTTTACGGGTTCAGTATTATTGTATTGAGAAATTGCTCCACAAATAACAATGCGGGCTTTCATTCTGATTTGTCCCAAAACAATATCCAAAATTTCACCGCCAACATTATCAAAATAAATGTCAATTCCTTCTGGACAAGCTGTTTTAAGGGCTTTTCTTACGTCTTCAGTTTTGTAATTGATACAGGCATCGAAACCTAATTCATTGACACAATAATCACATTTTTCTTGGTCACCTGCAATACCAACAACTTTACAACCTTTGATTTTTGCAATTTGTCCAACCACACTTCCAACCGCACCCGACGCACCCGAAACGACTACCGTTTCACCTTCTTTAGGCATTCCAGTATCTAAAAAGCCAAAATATGCGGTCATTCCTGGCATTCCTAAAGTTGATAAATAGGTGGTGAGAGGAGCAATATTTGTATCAACTTTTACCAAATCTTTGCCCGTTGAAACGGCATATTCTTGTACGCCCCAACCGCCCGTAACGTATTGTCCAACAGTAAAATCTGGGTTATTCGATTCAATGATTTGTCCTGCCGTTCCTGCTCTGAAAACCTCACCAATTTGAATTGGTTTGATGTACGATTTGCCTTCGTTCATCCAACCACGCATGGCAGGGTCGAGAGAAATATATTTGGTTTTGATAAGAATTTCACCTTCTTGAATTATTGGAATGGCTGATTCCTCGATAATCAAATCGCTGTCTTTAGGATTTCCAACGGGACGAGCCGCCAATTTTACTTGTGTATTAGTCATGTTTTTGGAGTTGTGAATGAAGATTTAGTGATTGAGTGAATGGTGATTTAGTGATTTAAAAACATTCACTCAATCACAAATACCTACTTATCGAATTTCAAATTAAATAATTCTTTTGAACGAAACCATACGATGGTAACGATAATCATGGTCATTGCTCCACCGAAAATTACCGATGGAACTGTCCCTAATAATTTTGCAGCAAGTCCAGATTCAAAAGCTCCTAACTCGTTGGAAGAACTTACAAAAATACCATTTACAGATGAAACCCTTCCACGCATTTCATCGGGCGTAAAGTAGCGTAAAACTGTTTGGCGAATAATTACACTAACACTGTCAAATGCTCCTGTAAAAAATAAGGCACCTGCCGAAAGCCAAACGTTAGTAGAAAGAGCAAAAACCAAAGTGGCAATTCCAAAACCTGCAATGGCTAAAAGGAGATTTCTCCAAGCATTATTTAATGGTGGAAAATAAACCATGACCAACATCGTAAGTACCGCCCCAATAGATGGTGCTGCTCGTAGAATACCTAAGCCTTCTGCTCCGACGTGCAAAATATCTTCGGAATAGACTGGTAATAAGGCAATTACACCACCAAAAAGCACCGAAAATAAATCTAAAGAAATAGAATATAAAATCACTTTTGTTTTGAAAACGTAAGCAATTCCTTCACGTAAAGAATAAAAAATATTGACTTTCTGCTCATTTTGTACAGGAATAGGAGGAGAAGTTATCGTCGAAATTAATAACATAACTACGCCAAAAAGACCTACAACTACCCAAAGTGTATTGGTTAAACCCAAATAAGCGTATAAAAAACCTGCTAATCCAGGGCCTAAAATTGCCCCTGCTTGCCAGAAAGAACTTTGCCAAGTGGCTGCATTAGCAAAAACCTCTTTCGGAATTAAAAAGGGATTGAGTGATGAAGATGCGGGACTATAAAAGCCTCTGGCAAAACCAATTAACATGATTACGCCATAAACAACGGTCAATAATTGCGTTTGAGAAAGTCCAGAATTGGGGGACGTTGCCCAAATTAATACCAAAGAGCCTACAATTATAAAGGCAAGACTGGCTTGCATAAGTGTTTTTTTATTGCGACGGTCGGCTAAGTGTCCACCAAAAAGAGCTAACGAAATGTAAGGCAATGCTTCTGCCAAACCAACTAAACCTAAAGCAAGAGGGTCGTGCGTAATTTTATAAATGGCGTATCCCAAAACAACTTCTTGGATTAACAAAGCCATCGTTACAAAGCTATTGGCAAAAATAAAAGCAACAAATTGAGGGTATTTGAGGGCAATATATGGGGACTGTTTGTTTTCGGCTTGATTCATTTGTTGAATGATTGGATATGCTAATTTTTCAAAAAATAATAAATAAAGGTAATAAAAAAATGCCGTCTCCTACCCAACGGTAGCGGTCATTTGTGAGAAAAATATTGTTGAATAAACTGATTATCAAAAGAATAAAACTCATAAGTATTTCAATAAAAAATACTTTGCTAAAATATGCCAGACCATTGGTCTTCATCCAATAAAAGCCAATTGACATCACTACAACACTTATAAGGATAATAATTTTATGGGAATTTTTAGTTCCCCAATAACTGGCAAGATTATGGCATTCGGGATTTTTTTTTAATTCTGAAAGAGAAAAAAGAAGAAGGTTCTGGAATGTGATGAGTAAAAAAAGTATGCCTACAAACAAACTTGGCATAGAGAAATCATTTAAAACTGTTGTACTAAATACGCCCATTGTATATACGGTTGCGGTAATGGGTTCTTTATAATGTTGGAAATGGTTTTCAGCAGAAAATCGATTGGTAAGATAAAGGTAAATAGTTGTTATAGCTGTTGTTAATATGCCTAAAATGAGAATGTTATAAGGAAGATAAAATAACAAAATCGCACAAAAGACAATCGAAATAAATAGGCAGATTGTTAAAACTTTACGGTGTTTTTGATGAAAAAAATGCCTTTCTGTTTCAACTTGACTTGGCTTTTGATTATCTAATAACCTATCTAAAATGTAGATAATCCAAACCGAAAATCCCAAAATCAAAATAATTGAAATCGGAATTTGAGCATTGGAAAGAGATAGTTTCCAGAACATGATATTACAAACCATTGCCCCGAAAACTACATCCAAACTTAGCAAATGGGCTATTTTAAGTAATTTAAGCAATTTCAAATTTGGCTAATTTCTGACGACTTTTCACTTCTATTGAATCTCCAACGGCTATTGCTCCCAACTGACTTATCAATACATTTTGCCCGAATAAAATTTTATTTCCTGCTTTTCTAAATTTATTTAAAGTCAAAAGTGGTTCTTTCCCCACCTTTTCGCCAGTGGCTTGGTCAATCGTCGTCATTATACATCTTGCACAAGGTTTTACGCCAAAGAAACGCACTCCACCAATGGTAAATTCGTGCCAAGCGTCTTCTTCAAATGCCTCTCCGCCCGTAAAGACCAAATTAGGTCTAAAACGGTTGATATTGACCTTCGATACTAAGCGATTATTCAAATCATTAAGCGATTCTTGTCCCGCAATTAAAATTGGATAACCGTCTGAAAATGAAGTAATTTCGATGCCTTTTAAGGAATAATTAGCATCTGTTTTTCTATGGCTTTCTTCAGGCATATATACAAGACGAGTAGGCGAACCTAATATCTCCGTAAACCATTGTGTAGCTTCATCACTTACTTCCAAAGCTCCAACTTCATCATCCCAAACAGTTATTTTGAGAGCCTTTGAAGCTTGTGGTTTGCCAAGGTTTACGATTAAATTCTCACCCGTTTTACGATGAGTAATTACTAAACCATCGTCTATGATTTGCGTTTGAAAAATTGCCAAAATAGGGAATTCACGCTGACTCAAAAAACGTCCGTTTACATCAACTAACATAAAACGGCGGTCATTTTCAAGTCCTCGGTCAGTTATGTTAGCTTTTGAAAGAGCAATTCCTCCTAAAGATTTTACGGGATAAATGTATATTTCTGATAGTTTTAACATAGTTCTAAGCGAAAAGCTAATAAGTTTTAGCCTTGTAAAAATGAATAAGCTGCCTTTAAAGGATGAACATCTTACGAAAACCAATTAACCAATTAACCAATTAACCAATAACCAGTTCTCCATAACCACTTATTTAACTGCTTTTACAGTATAACCTTCTTTTTTTAAGAGAGCAATTACCCCTTTTGAACCGCCTAAATGACCAGCACCAACGGCAAAGAAAGTAGGTTTTTCTTTCGTGATTTTTGCAATTCTGCTAATCCAATTTTGGTTGCGAGTTTCTAAAATATCTTTCTCAAATCCATCGCTCGAAAACTTTGAATTAGCCATATCTTCCATCATCAAATCCACGTCTTGTTTTTTATAATCCGAGATTAACTTTTTCAATTCAGCTTTCCCTTCATTCCAATTCGTGATTAATTGTACGAGCATTTCTTCAGCTTGTTTTTTCATGCCCATTTTATCAATTGCCGCAAATTGTTCTTGTACTGTTTCCAATCCTAAAACCTCTTTATGTTCTTGACTTGCCATTTTTACAAAAACCTCTTCGTAACCTTGCATCGGGCAATTCAACATTTTTGGAATGGTAAAAGAACTCAAGACAAAAGGTTTCATCTGTTCAAACATCGTAATATTTGTTTTCAAAGAATCCTTGAAAAATGTGCTAACTTTTTGATAATCAGCTTCTGATAGCAAAGTTTTTAACGTAGAGCCATCCGTCATCATCAAATTCTTTTGCATTTCAGTCATCATTTGCGGGTCGTCCATATCTATTTCAAGATAAACCTGCTGACTTTCCGAAAATGCCTTTTTAGTTGCCTCTGTCATGATAAAATCATTTTTGCAGATGGCGTGAATTGTACCGTATAGATAAGAAGGTTGTACAAGTCCATTCCCCGAAATTTCGTAAAGTAATGATTTGTCTTCTTTCTGTCCGTAAATTTTGGTAAAATACAAGGAGCTGAAAATCAGCGAAATGATGAAAAATTTAATAGGATTGGTCATTTTTGCAAGGATTTTATGATACTGGTTTAAGATTGGTTTTGTAATTCAGAAAGGTGAGATTTTAGTTTATCGAGATGATTTCTATACAAAGTTTTAATGAAATATTTATTGTAAAAATAGGCAATTGGGCTGATTATTAAAGGCAAAATTATCAATTCTCGTAGTTCAATTTCTATTTCTGCTATTTGGGCAGCTACAATTGTTCCATAAAACATCAAAGGTAATAGCAAAATATTATTCAGAATAGTAATCGTTTTGATTTGTTTTTCGAACTTTTTAACGGTGAAATTTAAGGTAGAAACTAAATCATTTTTTGTGGAAAATTCTTGATACTTTTTCTGATTTTTTAGATATAAAACTATACCGATACAAGTCAAAATAATGAAAAATAAGGCAGTTAATTTATGGTAAAATCCAAGTTCTGTCCCTACAATAATGTACAATAATGGCAAAATAAGCAAGCAACTAACCATTACATCAAATTTTAAATTTTGATATAATTTATCAGAAATTGCCTTTGATTTTTGTTGAATTATGGACGTAATTCTTTCATTATCAAGATTTTCTTGAAAAATGGTTTGTGATTGCCAAATATTTTTTAACTTGTCTAATTCCATAAAGTATCTGGTAGTACAGGAATCCTTCCTGTAATTCAAAAACGTGTCACAGGAAAGATTCCTGTGTTACCAATAATCTTAATTTTTCCCGAATTCGGGTCATTTTTACTCGTACATTATTTTGGGTAATACCCACAATTTCAGCAATTTCTTCATTGTCTTTTTCTTCAAAATAAAGCATCACAATTGCCTTTTCAATTTCTGAAAGTTGGGCAATAGCATGATGTAAAATTTTGATTTGTTCTTCGGTAGAATTATCGTAAATATTGTCTGAAATGTTAAGGATATTTTCGCTTAATTCAACTCGTTGAGGTCGGCGACTTTCTTTTCTGAAATCCGAAATAGCAACATTTAGGGCAATTTGGTAAATCCAAGTTGAGATTTTGGACTCCTGTCGAAATTTTGGGAAGGCACGCCACAATTGAATAATAATTTCTTGAAATAAATCTTTTCTATCGTCAGGGTCATGCCGATACATTCCGCACACTTTATGCACGATGCCCTGATTGATTTTGATGATTTCAATAAATTGATTTTCAGTGGATTGATTCAATTTTTTGAGGTTTTTAGGAGATTAGTCGCAAGGACGGGCGTAGAATTACAGAAAAATATTGGAGACCACAGATTTTACGGATTAGACGGATTTACACTGATTTTTGGTATTTTCTTCAGAATCATGATTCTTAGAGTTAAGATAATTTTATGATTTTAATAAAATCAATCTAACAGATAAAGTAACTCGTAACCACTCTTAAAGTGTATCTTACTCAAAAATATAAAATCAGTGTAAATCCGTCAAATCCGTCAAATCTGTGGTCTGAAAATTACTTAATATTTTCAAACAAAACAATTTTCTCCGTTTTATCAGTTACCTTAAATCTATCGTCGATTCTCATACCGATTACCCAAACCACCGAACCGTTTGAAGTCAGTAAATAAACGTCTTTCTTGAGGTTTAAAGGTACTTTTTGGTCAATCAGAAAATCGCTAATTAGTTTCTTTTTATTCATTCCCAAAGGACAAAACCAGTCGCCTTCCTTCCACTTTCTGATTTGTAGTGGAAAACGCACTTTTGCCGCATCCAAACAAGCGGTTCTCTTAGCCATTGGAACGGTAAAATCTTCCGCTTTATCAAATGGTTTTCCGAATGATAATTTCAAATGATTGATTTCTAAAAGCTCATCATCAGCCGTTATCGTTTGACTTTCAAAGGGTTTTAGATTTTTTGGAGTGATAACCAACTCCGTTCTGTCTTTCACCAAAGTATGCGTAGGCGTGAGAAAACTACGACCCGCTTCTTTGTCAAAAGCATCAAAAATATCTTGACATTGTTGATATGTAAAATTGTACGGTTTCAGCAATTCTGCCAATTTGATGACAGGCTGAGAAAGCGTTTGGATTGCTTTATAATTTACAAAAGTTGCCTGAGCGTCTGACCATGTAATTTGTTTACGCAACATTTCCATTTCTTGTTCAAAAATATCCTCAACTGCCGAAATACGCTCTACGGTTTGTTGAATGGTATTTTCAAGATTTGGATTAATTTGTTTTAATAAAGGCACAACTTCATTACGAATTAAATTGCGTTGATATTTATTGGATTCATTGGAAGAATCTTCTCTCCAAATAATCTGATTTTCAACTACATAGTCAAAAATATTTTCTTTTTCAGCGAATAACAACGGACGAATAATAAATCCATTTTTTGCTTTAATTCCATGCAAACCCGCAATGCCTGTTCCTTTGGTGAGGTTTAATAAAACCGTTTCTAACACATCATTTTGGTGGTGTGCCGTAGCGATATAATCACAATTTTGTTCTCTTCTGATTTTCTCAAACCATTCATAACGCAAAATTCGAGCAGCCATTTGCGTAGAAATTTTTTCATTTTCCGCAAATTCAGCCGTTTGAAAAGTCGTGGTAATGAAAGGAACTTTATATTTGATAGACAACTTTTTAACAAACATTTCGTCTTCATTCGACTCTTCGCCACGAAGCCCAAAATTGCAATGAGCAATCACAAAATCAAGCTTTGCTTTGCTAAAAAGGTCGCACATCACTACTGAATCCATACCGCCACTTACCGTCAAAAGGGCTTTTTGCGTAGGTTGAATCAGGTTTTGTTTGTTAATAAAGGTTAAAAACTCGTCGAGCATCGTTTTATTTAGGTAATTTTGTACAGAACCTATTTGACCTGTCTCTTTTGATGAGAAATTTGATTCATTTTGAATTTGATATTTTAAAATTTGTGAAGCAGAGCTACGTTGAACAAATCTTGGATTATCAGATTCAGAATGAACTAATTTATACCGAAAGAGACAGGTCAAATAGGTTCGTTATCATGATTATGAAATATTCCACAAAAATACATCAAATAAAATCAATTTTAGACAAGACTTCGGTTTTACAGACCAAAGTTAATGCTACTTTATTGAGCTTTATTCCGAAAAATATGTCTCGATATTTATTGAGTTGCTTTGCCTTATTTCTGCTTTTTTTTACGCTAAATACACAGGCTCAAGTGCCAGCCATGCCCGTGAATCCCAATCAATTAGAAATTATCAAAGCTGATAGTTTGGTGGGAATGAATTTACCGTTTATGCAAATCAGAAAGCTAATGGGAAATGTTGGTTTGCGACAAGGAACAACGCTGCTTTACTGTAATTTGGCGGTTTTGAACGAAACAACCAATATTTTGGAGGCTTATGGAAAAGTAAAAATTATCCAAGCTGATACTGTAACTATTACGGGAGATACCGCCTATTATTTCGGAAATGAAAGAAAAGCTAAGATTAATGGACGTGTAAAATTGGATGATAAAACAATTATTCTGAATACCAATAAATTAGATTATGACCTTAATTCAAGCGTAGCTTTTTATAATACAGGCGGAAAAGTTTTAGACAAAAAAAGCACTCTTACGAGTAAAGAAGCCTATTACAATACAGTTACAAAATTGGTAAATTTTAAGACCAATGTAAAAGTTGTGGATAAAGACGGAAACCTTTCGGCAGATTCACTACGATATAGCACCTTGTCAAAAGAAGCGTTTTTTGTTGCTCCAACGCTCATTGTTAATAAAAAAGATACCACTTATGCCAATCCTGGAAGTCAGTATAACACCCTCACCAAAATTTCTAATTTGAAAGGGCGTTCAACGGTAAAAACTGAAGATTATGTGATGACTGCTGACACCATGATTTATGACCCGCCTACCGAAATCGGCGTAGCAAATGGCAATATTTTATTCGTTTCTAAAAAAGACAAAGCCATTTTGACAGGCGATAAAGGGCGTTATTCTAAAAAAACAGGTATTACAAGAGTATTTGGACACGCTTTATTGAAGAATATTTTTGAAAATGATACGCTCTTTTTGAACGCAGATACGCTGGTTTCGTTGGACAACAAAGAAACGAAAGTCAAGAAATTGTACGCTTACAAAAAGGTCTTGATGTACAAATCGGATATGTCGGCAAAATGCGATTCATTGAGTTATAATGTGTCAGATTCTACGATTTATTTCTATCAAAAACCTATTATTTGGAACACCAAAAATCAGTCAGAAGCCGATTCAATTAATATTGGATTGCGTCATAATAAAATCAAAATCATGAATATGAAAGGCAAATCTTTCGTGATTTCGATTGATACTTTGGTGAATTATAATCAGATAAAAGGGCGTAAAATGGTAGTTAATTTTACCGATAGTTCACGAGTAGAAAAAGTAACCGTTGAAGGAAACGGAGAAAGTATTTATTATGCCATTGACGAAAAAAATACCGTTACAGGCATGAATCGGGTACAATGTGGGAAAATGAATATCAATTTTGCCAAAAACAAAGTGAGTAGAATTGCTTTTTTGGCCAAACCAGACGGAAAGTTTATTCCTCCTAAAGAAATAAAATCTGATGATAAAGAATTAGACGGTTTTAGATGGAGACTTGCAGAAAGACCTACCAAAGAAATGATTATGAAAGTAGTTTCGCCACCAATTGAAGTGAAAATTCCCCAAATCAAAAAAGATACGGTGATAATCAAGAAAGTAGAAAAAGAAGTGAAGAAGCTACCGTTGAGTAATTCTAAGAAAAAATTAAGGCCTAAACTTTGAAAATTGAATAATTTTAATATATTTTTGTTTAAAGGTTAAGGATTAAGTGTTTGAAAATCAACGTTTAATCAAAACCTGATAGAATTAAGTAAAAATAATTAACATTTTTTAAGAGTCCGACGTGCAACCTTTTACGTAATTTTATAGTCTAAAGAGTATAAAGAAAGTAAAAGTAAAATCTTCGCATGATTTTTGCGAAACATTAAACAGCCAAATAATTCAATTTAAGCGGCATAAAATAAAAATATCTGAATAGAATATTTACAATGCAATGAAACCTATACTAAGAAATACGCTGATGTTTTTAATGACGATAGTTTCGCTATCGGGCTTAGAAACTCATGCACAAACTGACAATAAATATAAAAGCCGTTTGGACATAAAACCTAAGGCTAAAACGACATTATCGTCGTCGGTATTGTTTAAAAAGACATCTTTTTCACTTTTTCAGCCATCATCTTTGGCATTGGATAGAAATATCAATTATCAACGCTCAGCTTACATCAATCAATATTTTACAAATTCATTTTTGTTACAACCTGCTAAAACGCAAGTTGTCAAGAACGAAGCAGGTGTTAGCCAACCAGTTGTAAATTCAGATAATAAAATTGATGAATTTATTTCTTCAGAAGATAGATTGTTTTCAAGTGAAAAATTGACTGTTTCTAATATTTATCCAAATCCAGCCGACGACCATGCGAATATTGATTATGTGATTTCTTCGCAAGTAGGAGAGGCGAAAATTACTTTTTACAATATTTTGGGTAATGAAATGAAAGAGGAAGTTTTAGAGAAAGACCAAAGAAAAGTAAGAATATCAACGAAAGACTGGAACAACGGAATTTATCTTTATCAATTATCAGCAGACGGTAAGTCGTTGGTTACGAAGAAGTTGTTGGTTAGACATCAATAATAATTAAGATTTAACAAAAATAAAAGAGGCTATATTCATCACGAATGTAGCCTCTTTTATTTTTAAAATTTTGGTATTAACATTGGCACTTCCTTTTGGTATTTTTCGTATTTCTTACCAAATTCTTGCACTAATTTTTTCTCTTCAAAATAGATTCCAATTCTTATATAAATGGTTAATACAATGGCAGTTATAAGATATGATTCGGTTGTGAAATATCCAAATGCTCCCCATAAAAATAATAAAATGCCCGTATAGATTGGGTGACGAACAACACTTGATACACCTTCAATCTGCAACTCACTTTTTTTCTTTGGCTCGTTAAAATCAATACCCAAAAACGCTTTCAAGTTGTAATTCCTAAAGGAAACATAGATTAAATAAACCCCTGATAACATCATCATCCCGCTCAATACTTGACTCAAAAGCGAACTTAACATCATCTTAACTGATGGTAATGTTATTTGTAAATAAAGAATTGGAATTATTAAAATGATTGCTAAGAAGTTGTAAATCAGTCGATAATATTTTGATGGGAATGTTTTTTTTATCGTACCTGTGGCTAAAAACGAATGGATTGCTCCGTAAATCAACCAAGCTATTCCTAAATAAATGTTTGTTTGCATATAGATTTCTAAAATTGAGATGTAAAAATACTAATGTTTGAGGGATTATAGCGAGCGAATTGCGAATTGTATAACCAATGTTTAGTAGTATTAAATCACGGAAATGTTAATAATGAACTACCTAAATATTTATCTTCTAATAAATGTTATCCATTTTAATTCCGAATAATTAATTTTCCGATGTTTAATAAGGACAACAGGATAATTGAATTTGAAAATTTGACTAACTTCAATTTTAAATTGCTCAAAATCAACAAAACCATGAAGAAAATCTTTTTATTGTTACTAAGTTCCTTTTCTGTATTTGCCCAAAATAATATTATTCCTGCCCCTGTGAGCTATGAAGTATCAACATCTTCGGGCATGAATATGTTTATGCTTGATTCTCGTACAAGTATTGACGTAACTGACGATAACACTGATGCCAAGAAAATTGCAGAGAATTTCATCAATTCTTTGGGTTTTATGGCTGGACAAAAACCTGCCTTTAAGAAAGTAGCAACGCCTTCGATGCAGGATAAAGTGATGATTTTTACCATCAATAAAAATGCTGATACAAAGTTAGGTAACGAAGGTTATACGCTTGAAGTGGACGGAACAACGATTAAATGTGTTGCCAACAAACCCGCAGGACTTTTTTACGCTCTTCAGACGCTTCGACAAATGATGCCACCACAAGCGGAAAACAAAGAATTTTCAATGGGAATGTTTCCGATTATGGGTTGTAAAATAACGGATTATCCCCGTTTTGGATGGCGTGGGTTGATGTTGGATGTTAGCCGTCATTTTTTCACGAAAGATGAAGTGAAAAGCTATATTGATTTAATGGCTCGTTATAAATTCAATACATTGCACTGGCACTTAGCGGATGATAATGGTTGGAGATTAGAGATAAAATCTTTACCAAAATTGACTGAAATTGGAGCATGGAGAGTGCCAAGAGTAGGAGGTTTTGGCAAGCGTGAAGACCCAAAAGAGGGAGAAACTGCAACCTATGGTGGTTTTTATACGCAAGAAGAAGTGAAAGAAGTGATTCAATATGCTAATGAAAGAAACGTGACGATTGTTCCTGAAATTGACGTTCCAGGACATAGTATGGCAGTTTTGGCGGCTTATCCTGAGCTTTCAACCAAGAAAGATTTAAAGCGTTATGTAAATCCAGGAACTGAGTTTGCAGATTGGTTTCCGAATGGAACTTTTAAGATGAAAATTGAAAATACGTTGAATCCTTCGGATGAAAAAGTATATGAGTTTTTAGATAAGGTTTTTACAGAAGTGGCGGCACTTTTCCCAAATAAATATATCCACATGGGAGGTGACGAATGTTATCATGGATATTGGGAAGAAGATGCAGGTTGTCAGGCATTTATGAAGAAAAATAACTTGAAAGATGTGCATGAGTTACAAAGTTATTTTGTGAAAAGAGTTGAGAAAATTATCAATAAAAAGGGTAAAACCATGATTGGTTGGGACGAGATTTTGGAAGGTGGGCTTGCTCCAAATGCTACTGTAATGAGTTGGAGAGGCATGAAAGGAGGTATTGAAGCGGCTCGTCAAAAACATGATGTGGTAATGACTCCTACTACTTTTGCTTATTTAGATTATGTACAAGGCGACCCAACGGTTGAAAAACCAATTTATGCCAGTTTATCTTTGAGAAAATCGTATCAATTTGAGCCAGTTCCAGATAGTACCGATGCGAAATATATTTTGGGTGGACAGGGAAATTTATGGACAGAACAAGTACAAAATTACCGTCACGCTTTGTACATGACTTATCCGAGAGCATGGGCAATTGCAGAATCAGTTTGGAGTCCGAAAGAAAAGAAAAATTATGCTAATTTCTTAGAGAGAACTGAAAATCATTTTGCTCGTTTTGATGCTGCCAATTTGAAAGTAAGTAAAGCCGTTTTTGATGCGATTGTTACGACTAAAAAGGACGGTAATAAATTGATTTGCGACATGACTTGTGATATTCCGAATACAGAAATTTATTATTCAATGGATGATTCATTTCCTGATAAATTTGCTACGAAATTTACAACAGCTTTTGAAATTCCTAAAGGCGATATTAACTTAAAAGTAATCACGCTTCGGAATGGACAACCTTTGGGGAGAATGTTGAGTATTCCGAAAACAGAATTAGAGAAAAGAGCTAAGTGATTAATTATTAAGGCTGTTATCGAGAAATCTTTAACAGCCTTAGTTTTCTAAAGGAAAACCCAATGAAGCGGTTATCAGATGATTTTGTTCTTCAAGTTTGAAAAAAGCCTTGTCTCCAAAATTGATTTTTAAGCGTTTTTGAAGGTTTTCGATACCAATTCCTGTATTTTCCTCCATCAGACTTGGCTTACTTTCTAATGTCCCTTCATTAATGACTTTGAGTAATAAATGCGTTTGGTTTTTCTCGCCATAAATTTTAATTGTTCCTCCTTTTTTCTGCTTTCCAATACCGTGTTTGATGGCATTTTCTGCTAATATTTGTAAGCAAAATGGCAATACATGAAAATTCTTTAAATCATTAGAAATTTTGATTTCTACGGTCAAGCGTTCATGAAATCTAATTTTTTCGATAGACAGATAATTATCTAATATTTCAATTTCCTCACCAAGCGAAATGTTTTCATCTAATTTCGTTTTGAGAGAAAGTCTCAGTAAATCAGATAGTTGTGCGATAGCCTCTCTTGCTGAATGAGGTTCTGTAAGCACCAACGCTCGTATTCCATTGAGGGCATTGAAAAGAAAATGTGGGTTTAATTGTTTACGTAAGCGGTCGAGTTCAGAATCATGTAACGATTTCAATAAATTACTTTCTCGTTCCTTCAAAATTTGTGCATACCTAAAAAGATGAAATCCCAAAAACCAAGGGAGTGAGTTCCATATACATTCTAACAGATAGTCAAAACGCATTTCTGTCGTAATTTTTTTGCCTTCCCAAACACTATAATGATAAAAAAAACCATGAGAATTTATCAAAAAATAAACTCCTCCGCATATTGAAATACCTATGAGAAGTGCTAAAAATTGCCATCTTTTTTTGACAGAATCTAAATCTATTTTTAGGTAAATGGCTCTATATAAATAGGTTATGATTACCATTGAGCTAAAGTTTAGTACATAGAAAAATAATATTGTACTAAAAGGGCCTTCTGGTAGTTTACAAGTTGGTAGGGTTCTATAACCAAGATAAATGACCCACCAAGTAAGGTGTAATTTCCAGAAAATAGATTCTTGATTTTTGGACACTTTCTTTATTATCATAAGCATAACTTTAGTTAATTGAAATTTAAGCGTAAGAAAATATAGCTTGAAGCAAAAATAATCTTTTTTTTGAGTGTTTATCCATCATTCGTATAATATTGTTTAAGCGTTCAATTGTAAGTATTAACGGCTTTTTTGATTTGCTAATTTTTTACCTAAACCATTTGGAACAATTGAACGGAATTTATCTTTTGCTTATTAAATTTGACCAGTTTTTAATAGATAACATCTCAATGCTTACACATAAAAAAATAATAATCGGAATTTCAGGAAGTATTGCCGCTTATAAAATTGCTACTTTAATACGCCTTTTGGTGAAAGAAGGGGCAGAAGTACAAATTGTGATGACCCAAGCCGCCAAAGAATTCATTACTCCTTTGACGTTGGCAACGTTGTCGAAAAAACCTGCTCTTTCAGAATTTGTGAAAGACCAAACAGGAACTTGGAACAATCACGTTGATTTAGGGCTTTGGGCAGATGTTATTCTGATTGCTCCAGCAACGGCTCATACGCTCGCAAAATGTGCCAATGGTATTTGTGACGATTTACTGACTGCCGTTTATCTGTCAGCTAAATGTCCAGTGCTGTTTGCTCCTGCGATGGATTTAGATATGTATCAGCACCCAAGTACCTTGGAGAATTTGAAGAAGTTGCAAGCGTTTGGAAATCAGATAGTAAAGTCAAATTATGGAGAGTTAGCAAGTGGTTTGGTTGGTGAAGGACGCATGGCTGAACCTGAGGAATTGGTAGAAGTTTTGACGAAACATTTCTCTGAAAATGCCGTTCTGAAAGGCAAAAATGTGTTGATTACGGCTGGCCCAACCCAAGAACCGATTGACCCTGTCCGTTTTATAAGTAATCATTCAACTGGAAAAATGGGTTATGCCATTGCCAATAAATTAGCGAAAGCAGGAGCGAATGTTACGCTTGTGAGTGGACAAGTTGCCTTGAAATTGCCTGATACGAGTATTAATTTAGTAAAAGTACGTTCTGCCAAAGAAATGTACGAAGCTTCGCAAAAAGCTTTTGACCAAGCTGATATTGTCATTTTAGCTGCTGCCGTTGCCGATTATACTCCTGCGGTTGTAGCGGACAAGAAAATAAAGAAGAAAGAAGATACGTTTAATATAGAACTGACCAAGACAACCGATATTGCCAAAACGTTAGGACAACAAAAACGCCCAGAACAGTTGATGGTTGGTTTTGCTTTAGAAACCGATAATGAAGTTGAAAATGCCATTGGCAAAATAAAATCAAAGAATTTGGACATGATTATACTCAATTCTTTACAAAATGCAGGAGCAGGTTTTGGGCATGATACCAACAAAATAAGTATTATTAAAAGAGATGGCACAATCATTGACTTTGATTTGAAGTCTAAACAAGATGTTGCCCAAGATATTGTAAATGAAATTACCTCCCAGTTATCAGTAAACAGAAAACAGTAATCAGTCAAGGGCATACAATTTAATGGAATCTTACAAAAGCATTCAAATGATGAAAAAATATCAGTTTTTTTTAAATAAAATATTCCTTCTATTTACTGTTTACTGTTTATTGATAACTGGTAATTCTATCAAAGCTCAAGAACTTAACTGTAAAGTGAGTTTGTCAACCGACCAACTGCAAGTAAACGAACAACGTGGCTCAAATGTCTATAACGAGATTCAAAACGTGATGCAAGAATTCTTGAATAATCGTCGTTGGTCGAATGATAATTTCTCTACGGAAGAAAAAATCAACTGTTCATTGTCGGTAATTTTAACTAAGGCATCTTCAAATGGAGATTATGAAGGAACAGCTAATTTTCAAGTGAGAAGACCCATTTTTGGTACAGCTTACGAAACAGTTTTGTTAAATTACGTTGATAAAAACTTCACTTTCAAGTATGTAGCGGGAACACCTTTGACTTATAATGACAATAACTTCAATGATAATTTGACGCAAATGTTGGCATTTTATGCCTATGTAGCTTTGGCATTTGACTATGATTCTTTCGGGAAAATGGGCGGGACAAACTTTGCACAAAAAGCGTTGAATGTAGTCAATCTTGCACAGTCGGCAGGAGGAGGGTGGACTTCTTCGAGTGATATTCGTAATCGTTATTGGGTTTCTGAAAATCTATTAAATCAGCAATTACAGCCACTCCGTGAGGGTTTTTACACATATCACCGTTTGGCAATGGATAATTATGCAACCAATCCTGTGGGTGGGCGTAAGCAAATTACAGAGTATTTGAATCAGATTAAGCAAATTAGTCAATCACGTCCTGGACAAGTTTGGTATCGTTTATTCTTTGAGGCAAAATCCATAGAATTATTGAATATTTATGGAGACGCTCCTTTAGATGAACGTAAAAAAATAGTATCGCTTTTAACTTCTCTCGACCCAACTAATTCAGAATCTTATCGGAAATTGGGGAAATAGATTTTTAGAGAGAATAGTAATTAGAGTATATAGATTAGAATTTAAACTATATACTCATCCAATTTATATTTTCTATACTCTAAATTTCCATCGGTCATAATATCTCATCTATTCTCTGTAATCTAACCTCTAAAATCTAATCTCCAATAACGTGCAAACCAATTATTATTTTCTTCGCCAATTGTCAAAACGTCTTGAAAAAGAATTAGTAGGAATGGTCTTGGCAGAATGTTTTTCACAAGAAAAAGATGAACTTTTATTGGGTTTCTGTACGGATGGAAAACAATGGAAACAGCAGCGAGATTTCTACATCAAAGCGGCTTTACATCCAGATTTTGCTTGTTTAAATTTCCCAAATGATTTTAAAAGAGCAGGACGGAATTCCGTCGATTTATTTAAAAATTTGATTGATTTGAAAGTTGTGAGTGTTCGCCAATTTCTGAACGAAAGAGCTTTCGGAATTTACTTTGAGAATGATTTTGTATTGCTTTTCAAAATGTACGGTAATCGTTCTAATATCATTCTTTTGCATGAAAATAAGGTAATAGATTTGCTCCATAATAAATTGGTAGTTGATAATAATATTGACCTTACGACGCTTGACCGTCCCATCGAACAATCTGAAACTGCTTTTAATGAAAAAGGTTGGAAAGCACTTTTTCCAACTTTTGGAAAAGAAATAGCTACCTACCTACAACCAAAATCAACAGTTAATTGGCAAGATATTCAAGCTGTTTTAGAGTGGTTAGAGAATCCTGTTTTTTACCTTAAAACGATTGATTATCAGCCAGTTTTGTCGTTGATAGAAGACGGGGGAGAAGTTCAAAAAACATTTGATGACCCCATTGAGGCGAGTAATAATTTTTACTATGCTTATACTCGCATAAACGTTTTTGACAAAGAAAAAGGGCAGGTTATTAAGGCTATTTTGAAGCGAAAAAGTAGAACACAGGCATATATTGAGAAAAACTATCAACAATTAAACGGACTTGATTCGGGCGTAAAACACGATGAAATTGCCAATATTATCATGGCAAATTTACACGCCATTCCAGAGCGAACCGAAGTAATTGAACTCTATGATTTTTATCGTGATAAACCTTTGAAGGTCAGACTGAAAGCAGATTTATCTCCTCAAAAAAATGCAGAAAATTACTATCGAAAATCAAAAAATGAGAAGATAGAAATACAGAAATTGATGGAAAATATTGCTGCCAAAGAAGAAGATTTAGCAGAGATTGACCAACAAATAACTACAATTGAACAAATAGAAACGCTCAAAGAATTTAGAAAATACCAAAAAGCCAATCAGTTGGAAGTTGTCCCAAAAGCAATGGATACCGTGCAGGATTTGTTTAAATATTATCATTTTGAAGGTTACGAAATTTTGGTTGGACGCAATGCTAAAAACAATGATTTGCTTACGCAGCGGTATGCACGCAAAGAAGATTTATGGCTTCATGCTCGTGATGTGTCTGGTTCTCATGTAGTTATCCGTAAGCAAGCGGGTAAGAATTATCCCGTCAGAGTGATAGAACGAGCTGCGGGTTTGGCGGCCTATTATTCTAAACGCAGAAATGATACCCTTTGTCCCGTCATTGTTACACCCAAAAAATTCGTCAGAAAAACTCGTGATTTGGGCGAAGGGCAGGTAATTGTTGAGAAAGAAGAAGTTATTATGATTGAGCCACAATTGTAACCCCTCATCGGGTTACAATTCTAACAATTTTTGTTCAGCCGAAGGCAAACGAAAATCAATATTCCAACCCATTGAACTTGCCATTTGCGTAAGCATTACCACCGCTTGTTTCTTGGCAATTTTGGGTAATTCACTGGCAATTGCCTTGTTTTGCATGGTCTGTTTTGCATCAGCGAGTAAAGCGGTATATTCTTCATTCTTAAACTTGTTAAAAAGTCCTTGGTCGATGTCATAAAATTTATAGTCTGAATCGGTACTCAGAATTTCAGGTTCTGGAAACTCCTCAATAATCATTTTGCGAGAACCTTCTTCCCAACGCACTTTCACTTTTGCAAAGTCAAAACCTACCAAAACCTTCGCTTTTGCTACAATTAAGGCTTTTTTATTGAGTGTATGTAAGCCAAATAAGACTTCTTTTTCGGAAGTATGGTCGTATATTTCAGAGAAATGACCTTCTGCCAAAACGATTTTAAAGACTTTTTCTATCTTTTCTAATAAAACGGTTGACTCATTTTTGATGAGCATTCCTTCTTTATTCGTGAATTTATGATAGACAGAAAAAATCCCGAAACCTGCGGCAATTCCGATTAAGCAAAAGATGATATTTAAGATTGATAACATTTTAGGAAGTTTTTGAAATTAGCAACAAGCAATTTTATAAAATATACTGTAAAGTTTTTACAGAACAACAATATATTTTGATTAGAAATGATAAAACGAAATATAATTTTCTGAAATCAAAATTTACAGGGATTGAAATGTGCATTTTATTAGAAAAAATTGTAAAAAAATGGTAATTTCGAAGTTGAAATTAAGTAATTATTTCATATCATTCCCTAAAACTAATTCAAAACACAATTAACCCCATGCAACAACAAGGATTACAAGCACTTGACTATGGAGTATTTTTATTCTATTTCGTAGTGGTGTCATTTTACGGCTACTGGATTTATAACAAGAAAAAATCAAAAGAGACAAATACACAAGATTTCTTTTTAGCTGAAGGTTCACTGACTTGGTGGGCGATTGGTTCATCATTGATTGCATCAAATATTTCGGCAGAACAAATGATTGGTATGTCGGGAAATGGGTTTTCAATGGGACTTGGTATTTCAACTTACGAATGGATGGCAGCGGCTACCCTTATTGTTGTTGCGGTGTTTTTCATGCCAATTTATTTGAAAAATAAAATTTCAACGATGCCACAATTTTTGAGCCAACGTTATAACAAAACGGTGAGTTTGATTATGGCAATTTTCTGGTTGATTCTTTACATCGCCGTTAATTTAACGTCTATTTTATATTTAGGAGCATTAGCAGTATCAGGTATTTCTGGCATTGATTTTTATACTTGTATGATTTTCTTGGCTGTTTTTGCGGTAATCATTACCGTTGGTGGTATGAAAGTTATTGGTTTTACTGACGTTATTCAAGTGTTTTTCTTGGTAATTGGTGGTTTAGCAGCGACGTATTTGGCAGTAAATTTAGTATCTGATAAATACGAAATGGAAGGTTTAGTGAACGGTTTTAAGTTAATGACTCAAAATCACGACGACCACTTCCACATGATTTATCCAAAAGGAAATTCAAATTATATGGCTTTGCCAGGTTTAACAGTTCTTTTTGGCGGTATGTGGATTGTAAACCTTAACTATTGGGGTTGTAATCAGTACATTACGCAACGTGCTTTAGGTGCAGATTTGGACACGGCTCGTAAAGGTTTATTATTTGCAGCTTTCTTAAAATTATTGATGCCGATTATTGTAACATTGCCAGGTATTGCGGCTTATGCTTTATATCAAAAAGGAATGTTCCAACAAGAAATGTTAGACGCAACGGGTCAGTTTAATCAAGATAGAGCTTATCCTGTATTGTTAAATTTATTGCCTGCTGGTTTGAAAGGACTTTCATTTGCGGCTCTTACGGCGGCGGTTGTGGCTTCATTAGCGGGTAAGGCAAACAGTATTTCTACCATTTTTACGTTGGACGTTTTTAGACCATATTTTGCAAAAGATATGACTGAACAAAAATTAGTTTGGACTGGAAGAATCGTTATCGTTGTGTCAATGATTTTGGCAATTGTTATTTCTCCATTCATGGGTATTGACAAAAAAGGTGGTTTTCAATTCATTCAAGAAATGACAGGTTTGCTTTCTCCAGGTATTTTTGCGGCATTTATTATGGGTTTCTTCTGGAAAAAAACCAACTCGGCAGGAGCATTTTTCGCTATTGTGGGTGGTTTCCTAATCGCTTTGTCGATGCACTTGAACTTGTTACCAGGAACAGATTGGACACAAGTTCCATTCCTTGACCGTATGGGTTGGGTTTTCGTAATTTGTGTGTCAGTGATGTTTGTGTTGAGTCTTGTATTACCTGACGAAAACAAAGGCTTAGAAATTGATGCTTCAATGTTCAAAACGACAAGAGGCTTTGCCATTGGTGCAGCTATTGTTTTGATTGCCATTGTAACACTTTATACTGTATTCTGGTAAAATTTTGATATTCAAAAAGATAGATAGCGTCGAAGAAATTTGACGCTATTTTTTTGCTTAAACCATTCATCCATCATTAACATTATTTTAACATTTTCTACTTTTTTTAGACTTGGCTAAATGGCTAACTTTGTAAGTCAAAAACTTAATCATCAATAAATTATGAATAAATTTTACCTTCTAATCCTTTTTTTCGCAACGTTCAAAATTTCTGCTCAAGATATTTTCTTACCTGATTCAATTAAAAAGAATGTGGAAGCAACTCGCATAAACATTAATTTAAAAGTTGATGGAAAATTGGACGAAACGGTTTGGAATCAAGCACAAGCCATTACTGATTTTGTCCAAGTTGAACCCAAACAAAAAGAACCTGCTAACCAAAAAACAGTATTCAAACTTCTTTATAATGCTGATTATCTGTATGTTGGGGCAATTATGTATGAACCTGAAGGAAAAAAGGCTCTTCGGGTTCCCAATCTCCAACGTGATTTTGATTACGGTGGAAGCGACCAGATTGGTGTTACCATTGACGGTTTCAATGATGAACGAAATGCTATGGTTTTTATGGCAAATCCTTACGGTTCGCAACGTGATTTATTGACTTTTGATGACCAAATTTTTGATGAAGATTGGGACGGACTTTGGCGTGTTCGTACTACTCGCACAGATACCGCTTGGATTGCAGAATTTGCGATTCCTTGGCAAACGCTTCGTTATCAGCCTAATAAAGATTTACAAACGTGGAGTATTAACTTTTTTCGTCTTCGTAGAATGACCAATGAGCAAACAATTTGGTCGGCTTTGCCACGTGCATTTTCGCCTTCGAGGATGCAGTATGCAGGGAAGTTGACAAACTTACAAGCTCCGCCACCTTCGCCAAATATTAGAGTTCAGCCTTATTTTTTAATATCAGACAATCGTTATAATGGCTCAGAATTATACGATAAAAAAGATGGTTCTTCGGTAAAAGTTGGTGGCGAAATAAAATGGGCAGTTACACCAAATACCGTGATGGATTTGACCTATAATACCGATTTTGCCCAAGCCGATGCCGACCGACAAGTGAATAATTTGAGCCGACTTTCTGTGTTTTTTCCAGAACGTCGTCAGTTTTTCTTAGAAAATGCCTCTTTATTTGCCGCAGGAATATCTCCAATTGATGAAAATTTTGGTGGACAGCAAATTATACAACCGTTTTTTAGTAGAAGTATTGGTTTGAATGGAAAAGGAACACCTATTCCAATTGATATTGGTTTTAGATTGGTAAATCGTTCTTTGAAAAGTAATGCAGGGCTTCTGTACGTTCGTCAGCGAGAAGTTGATGATAATTTAGCGACTAATTTTTTTGTAGGACGCTACTCTCAAAATGTAGGAAAACAAAATAGAATAGGTTTAATTGGTGCTTGGAAAAACGATGCACTTCATAATAATGTAACTGGAGCAGTCGATGGTTTTTTTAGAATTAATGAAAGTACCAATCTTAATTCTATGGTGATGTTTTCGGGTGGGACAGCTCAAAATATGGGTTTTGCAGGACATTATCAATTTTTGCATAAGGGCATTAACTGGATTTATTGGCTTAGTCAAAATGTTAATAATAAGGATTTTAACCCCGAAATGGGTTTCGTTTCTCGCCCTGATGTAGTTGAAAATTCAATAGGAGGGTATTGGCTGAATCGTGGAAAATGGTTGCCCAAATTTGTCAGAAGTTTTGAACCTGGAGGGTATTACAATAATTACTATTCTGCCACAACGGGAAAATTGGTTGAGGAACGACTGAATTTTAATCCTATTTGGTTTAGTCTTCAAAGTGGTGCAGGAGTTGGTGTTTTTACAGATTCATATTATCAATTATTGGATTATTCAGATGGAAGCGAACCGCTTTCGTTTTTCAACGTAGAAATTCCACAAGGTAAATATAATTATACTCGTTATAGTGCGGTTTGGTTTAGTGACAGGTCGAAGAAGGTTTCAGTTTTTGTCAATGCCGAAACGGGAAAATATTATAATGGGAATTTAACAACCATTTCTGGAAATTTTAGAATTGCACCGATTCCCCATGTTTCGATAGAGGGACGTTTTGCCAATAATAGTTATAATAATTTAGGCGTAAAATCAGCGTCAGGAAATACGCAACTTTATACACTTTCAGGACGTTTTGCTCTAAACCCAAGAGTGCAGTTAATTGGGTTTTATCAGCATAATTCTATCAATAATTTTGATGTTTGGAATGTGCGTTTTTCTTGGGAATACCGTCCGCTTTCATTTATATATTTAGTTCTGAATAAACGTGGATACGACGATTATCGCACGTATTTGTCTAATGACGGTTTAAGTCGTATAAAAACTAATGAATTATCTCGTCAAAATGAACAACAAAGCATCATTAAGGTTTCCTATTTAAAGCAGTTTTAGGTGGTTGATTAGTTATTGGTTAAGGTGGTTGATTGGTTATTGGTTAAATAGTTATTGGTGATTTTACACATTCTAATATGTATTTATTTAAAAGCCTTTACAAACTTTCTCAAAAACAGTCTGTTTGTATTGCATACGAAGCTTCCAGTTACCAATAACTAATACACCAGTGACCAATAACCAATAACAAATAAATGAATAGAGAAACCGATATAAAAAACATTCGCCCAATCCTGACCTTTGAAATTGAAGCAGAAGGTGAATTAGAGAAATTTCAGAACGAAGTATTACGCCCAATTTTAAAACTTCAACACGATTTATTGAGCCAAATTTTTAAAACCTATTGCGATAAACGTAAGGGAACATTTTACAAACTTTCAGATAAAGACAAGTTAATGTACGTTGACCAAGCCGTTAGGAAAGACATGAAGTTCAAGCATTATCTTGAAGGCATCATTACAGGAGTTTTTACGTTGGAAGAATACCAGAATTTCTTAAAAAATGAAGAAGAATTAACAAAACGAATGGTGAATTTGTTGGTGCAAAGGTTGCAAAGTACGATGTAATTTATCGGAACTATGATTTATTAGATTCAAAGATTTTTGGATTTCTGTTTTAATAATCCTTCAATTATCCAATCCAATAAATCATAGTTCAGACAAAACTAACTCACCAACTCCAAAGTATTCTGTAACTGAGTATATGAAGCGTAAAGTTGTTCAATCTGCTTCGCAATGTTTGGCGTAAAAGTTCCTACTTCTCGACGAGTAAAAGTTGAGATTTCAAAGCCTCTTTTTTGTAAAAAATATTTAGAAACCGTTGGATAAACATGGTGCATAACGTCCATGTTTTTAATCAAAAAATGCTGAACATTTGTTACTTCTTCTTGTAAGTCGTCATTGTTGTAATTATCACATAACCAGACGATTAGTTCTGGAAAATAATTGCCTTGAATGCACGATAAACCCGCTGAACCTGCCTTTAAAGTATCCACCGCATGAGCCATATACGCATCATACAAACCGAAAGTTGGAGCGTCGGCGGTTACGGCTAATTTTTGCTTGATAGTGTCAAGATTCAAGCAAGTATCTTTATGATAAATTACCCGTCCTGTATCAACAAATAAACGCAATTGCTCGGGCGATAACAGACGTTTATAAGGCACAGGACATTCATAAAAGCCGACAGGAATATTCTCTGTTTTATCTAATAAACGAAACACGTTATCATTAAAAACTGCATCCGAATCTGACTCCTTCGCAATTAGTCCTGCCAATAAAATAACCGCTTGAGTTCCTGTATTATGTACTTTTTTGATAAAATCTGCTTGTGTTTCAATACTTCCCTCAAAAGTACCCGTTGCCACCACAGGAGCAGTTCCATTCGTAATTTTAATAATATGTTCAATGGTTTGCAGACGTTCTTTTTCTGTCAATTCAAACATTTCGCTCGAAAGACAATTGGCAAATAAACCACTTGCTCCTGCTTCCAAATAAAGTTCGGTGAGGTGCGTTAATCCGTCAAAATCTATTGCTCCATTGTCTTTAAAAGGCGTGAGCATTACGGGGATAAATCCCTTTTTTGTTGTTGTATTTTCCATGATAGATTTCAATAAGCCAAAAGCTTATTTTGAGTTATGTCTTCTGAATTTTGTCAGCATAATTCCGACTAAAAAGATAGTAAGCGTACCCACCACAATAATCATATTTTTGTGGAGAGGATTGCGTAAATAGGCGTATTCGTCTGGCAAAGCAACTGAAAATGTCATCCAAATAATGACTAAAATACCGATGATTGTGGCTAAAATAGCTTCGTGATTTTGAGTTTTTTTGCTGATAATTCCTAAGAGGAAAAGCCCTAACATTCCCGCTGCAAAAATGCCTGATAATTGCCACCAAACATCCAAAACGCTCTTTACGCCAATCATGGCTATGCCTGTTCCCATGCCGAGCAAACCAAAAACAACTGTTGCCAAATGTAATAAACGTAAATGTTGTTTTTCGTTGAGGTCTTTTTTGAAATAGCGTTGATAAATATCCACTGAAAATACCGTTGCTGAAGCATTCATTCCAGAACTAATGGTACTCATGGCGGCAGATAAAATGGCCGAAACAATTAAGCCCATCAAGCCCGCTGGAATTTTTGTTACCATAAAATGAGGCATTACTTTATCGCCATAATCGGCAGGTTGTAGTGTTGCCATGATTGCCTTTAATTCATCAGGTGTGCCGTTGGGTAGTTTTTCTAAAGCCACTTGATATTTGAGTAAATCTATCAATTCTGGATGCAATTGATAGTAAGCAAAAAGGCAAGAACCTATAATAAAAAAGAGTAGCGAAGCAGGAATGTACAGCCAAACACAAAGCCAAAGCGATTTGGTGGCTTTTTCATTAGAATTGGTGGTGTGATAGCGTTGCACATAATTTTGATCCATACCAAAATTATTGAGATTGATAAAAAAACCGTACAAAAGCACTACCCAAAAAGAAGATTCTACAAAGTTTGGTTTGAATGTTCCGAGACTAAATTTATCATTTGCCTGCCCAATTTCGATAACTTTTGAAATACCGTTTGGCATCTCGTGAATGATTAAATAAAAAATCAATAAAGCTCCAAAAGTTTTGACAACCGCTTGAACTACTTCCGTCCAGATAACCGCTTCAATTCCTCCTAAAACGGTATAGAAAATGATACAAACACCCATAACCAACATAATGAGTTCCATTGAAAAACCCGTTAATGCTTGCAAACTGAGGGCAATACCGAAGAAAATTGAACCCATTCGAGCCAATTGAGTGAGTAGAAAACATACAACTGCGTAAGTTCTTGCCCATGAACCAAAACGTTTTTCGAGGTTAGTATAGGCGGAAACTTCGCCTGTATTTCGGTAAAAAGGAATGAAATATTTGGAGGCTATCCAAGCGGCTAAAGGCATGGATAAACTAAAAACAAAGGCGTTCCAATTGCCTCCGTAAGCTTTTCCTGGAACACCCAAAAAAGTATTGCTACTCAAGAAAGTGGCATAAATAGATGCTCCAATTGCCCATCCAGGAATTTTACCCGAAGCGGTAGTGAATTGCTCCGAATTTTTATTGGTACGAGAAAAGTAAAAACCAACCAATATCATGCCCAGTAGGTATAGGACAATGATTAAGAGGTCGAAAATTGGCAGGTTTTTCATCGTTAAGTATATCAGTTTTTTCTACAAAATTAGCATACGAATGTACTGATAACTTATAGCATTTTTCTGATATATTATACGATATTATGATGTTTTCTAAAATTGAAAATAAATAAACTGTGAAGGTGCGTCGTACATTCCTAAGAATAAAATGGCCAAAATAATGCCGTAATACAAAACCCAACGTACTAATAATGGTTTTTGATTGATGACAGTTCTAAGGCTTTGACCACGTTGGAAAAAGTGAACTATTTCCATTACAAATAAAGCAAAAACTATCATAGCAAAATTAGTAATACCTTGTCCCAAAAAGATATTTTTCTCAATAAATGCCTTACTTCCAATTTGTTGTAATTGCTCTCCCAAGCCCGTAAACAAGTGCGTAGCGATGTAAGAAGCCGATTTGAAATCAACCGCACGGAAGAAAATCCAAGCGAAGGAAGTCAAGCAGAAAATGGTAATAACTTGAATAATTTTATAAAGTGTTGGCAATTTCGGAAGCCCGATGGTGTTTACGATTTTGTTTCTAAATGCCGCCGTTTGATTCGCAAAAACCAAATAAAATCCGTGAATTGCCCCCCAAATAACAAAGTTCCAACTCGCTCCATGCCAAATACCCGACACCAGGAAAACGATGAAAAGGTTATATTCTCTTTTCCATTTAGAAACTCTATTTCCACCTAATGAAAAATATAAATAATCTCTGAACCAAGTCGAAAGTGAAATGTGCCAACGTCGCCAAAATTCGGAGATAGTTTTTGAATAATACGGTCGGTCAAAGTTCTTCATCAACTCAAATCCCATTACTTGTGCCGAACCCAAAGCAATGTCTGAATATCCCGAGAAATCGCAAAAAATCTGAATAGAAAACAATGCCGTAGCTACAATTAAAGGTATTCCTGTTTGCTGATAAGGGTCATTATAAACTTGATTCACCATCACTGCCAAGCGGTCAGCAATGACTACTTTCTTGAACATTCCCCAAGCCATGAGTTTTAGCCCATCGGTAACTCGCTGATAATCAAAGCTGTGATTTTCGTAGAATTGATGTAGAACATTTTGTGGACGTTCGATTGGACCTGCTACTAATTGCGGATAAAACATGACGTACAAAGAATAAATCCCGAAATGACGTTCTGCTTTTTGGTTTCCTCTGTAAACTTCAATCGTGTAAGACATTGCTTGGAAAGTATGGAATGACAAACCGATTGGTAACAAAATCTTTAAATATGGAATCGGATTTTCGAGAGCAAAACCTTTCAAAAGCCACGAGATATTATCATTTAAAAAATTGTAATATTTGAAGATTGCTAAAACGCCAATATTAGCAATTAAACTGAGTGTGAGGTAGAATTTACGCTTTTTACCTTCCGATTGTTCGATATAAATTCCTGCGTAGTAGTCAACTACGATGGTAAAACCCAAAATAAGCATATAAATGGGTACGAATGCCATGTAGAAATAGCAACTCGCCGCCAGTAATAAAGCCCAACGAAAACGAAACGGAAGTACAAAGTACAGAATCGTAACGATGGGAAAGAAAATTAAAAATTCGATGGAATTAAAAAGCATAATATTAATGAATAGTGTTCTTTAATGACTTAATGAGTTTTTGGGTACGTTCAATCCGACAGTCTTTGTAAAGATGAAAATGCGTATCATAAAAGCAATCATCGGGATAAATATCGTCAGCTAAACGGTTGATTTTTTGGCAGTTAACTTCTTTTTGAATGAGCTGCTCAAAAATGCCTAAAGCTTTTTTATTCGTTTCAAAACCTGTTTGAGAAAACGAAGGAAAGTACCAATAAACTTGTGCTTTCTTGGCTTTAACGGCTTCGATGAATTGATTAATTAATTGAATTTCAGACGAATAATCGTCGTTTTGGATAGAGACTAAATCGCCAAGTGGTCGGATTGGAGGATTATTCAAATGAGCCAATAAATCTCCTTTTTTAGAAAATCCTTTTCGATAATAATCTGAAATGGTATCGTTGATTTGGGGTGATTTTATACGATTTGGAAAGAAAATCATATTGCGGGCATACCGTACCAAAAAGGTCGTTTCTTTCTCAATTCGCTCGGCATAATTTTGATAATCTACGTATCCATGAGCAGGAGCATAGGCAAAAGCGGCCATTTCTTTTGAATAATCATCGCCCGATTTCTTTAGGTAATATTCTGGACTAAGTATCACAATATCACCGTTTTGTACTTCACTGAGGGTTTCTTTTAAAACGAAATCTAAGCCAAACCCAGCGTATAAACCTAAATTGACAACAGGAATGCGAAGGGCTTTTTCGATAGAATCAGAGGCAATACCAAACGCTAAATTTGAACCGCCCGCTAAGATAATTTTAGGCTTGTGAATAGTTTTGGCAAAACGATGTTTGTCGGCAATTGAAGCAAAATAATTTGTTTCAATATCTCCTCTGAAATAGATAATACCAAAGATAGTTGATGCTATCAAGGCGAATAATAATGTTATTTTAAGATAAAATTTCAGCAAAATGAGAATAATTGACAGTTTATAATTAATCATTAATAATTGACAGCAAATAATTATCAATTATTTAAACTCCTTCTTGTTCCAATAATTGGATTAATCTGGACGTGAAAATTTTACGCCCTTGTGCATTTAAGTGATAAACATTATCGAAGAAAAAACTATCGTCTAAAACAGAATTTTCGGGCGTTCCTAAAATGGGGAATTTGAGTTGAGTTCTGTACTCTTGCTCAATTTTTTTCACCACTGGCATATTTTTTTCATAACCACTTTCGGTATAACTCGGAAAGGTGAAAAGTACCTTAACACCTTTCTGTTGAGCAAAAGTTGCAAAGTCGTTTAAGTCTTTTATTTGTTGGCTAAATTCTATGTCGGTAGATAATTCTGGATTACTAAAAGTAGGTTGAGAGTTGTTTAAATGACCTACCAAATCGCCATTTTTGTCAAAACACTTTCTGAAAAATACCGAAGTTGTATCCTCAATACTGATTGGTTTATTTCTTGTTCCTGCCCAAAATTCACCAATTAATAAACGACAATCTGAAAGTCGGTGGTTTGTATAAGCACTCACTTCATCGGTAAAAGAGTCGAAATGAATCCATTTTTTTGCGTGCGGATAAAAATCTGAAATAATCAATTGTTCTTCATATTTACCTTGAGAGGTAGTGACATATTCTAAAGTAATCAGCACGATATCTCCTTTTTTGACAGTGGACGTAAGTTGTTCCATCATGAATTTACTGCCCAAATTGAAGTGTAATGCAGCATTTACAACGGGGATTTCTAACTCTTTTGATAGTAAATCGCTATCCACACCAAAAGCCATGCTTGAGCCACTCATTAGTATCAGTCGTGGCGAAGGTACAGAGTCAAGCAAGTGCATTTTATCAATGAAAGTAGCTAAATAAGCATTTCCAGAACGAGGGTCAAATGTCAAATCTGCCTTTCGTAGTCCATCAATTGTAATTAAAGGAACAATGGCAATGAATAATATTTTTGTAAAAAAACGAATAAGTTTCAAAATAAATATTGTGTTGTCTTTAGATATAAGTGATTGATTTACTGTTGATTATTCATAAATTAAGTATTTTTTACGAATAGCTTTGTACTTATCCAAATCATTTTTCCACGAAGCTCTAATTTGTTGTTCAGACACGCCCGCAATAATTTGTTTACGTAAAGAATCACTTCCTGCCAATTTGTCAAAAAATGAAGGACTACTGAAAAACTTAGTTTTATCTTCTGAATTATTGTAAAAATCAATCACGTATTTTAAGTTAATTTTAGAGCTACGAGCGTTGATTTTTGATAAGTCTAAACCATAACATAATTTGCCTTCTTGCGGTGGATTAGTGGCTCCTGCTTTATCTTCAGGCTTGAAAGTAAAGCTCCCGTTTTTAGGATTTGGTGAGCCAATTACTTGAAATTGCTTATCCGTTCCACGTCCCACACTCACAACAGTTCCTTCAAAAAAGCAGATAGAAGGATACAATAACATTGATTGTAAGTTTGGCAAATTTGGTGATGGTGCAATAGGAGGGGAGTAAGGCATTGAATGGTTATAGTTTAAACACTTGATAACCTTTAAGTTACATTTTTTGTTGCCCCCTAACCAGCCTTCGCCATTTATCATTTGAGCCAATTCGCCAACTGTACAACCGTGTACAACTGGAATAGTATTTAAACCCACAAATGAAGCAAATTTTTTGTTCAAAACCTCTCCATCAACATAGTGTCCGTTTGGATTTGGACGGTCTAAAATCAATAATTCTTTAGTCTGTTCCGCACACGCTTCCATAACGTAGTGCATGGTAGAAGTGTACGTATAAAATCTTGTTCCAACATCTTGAATGTCAAAAATTACGATGTCAATACCTTCCAATTGAGCCGCAGAAGGCTTTTTGTTTGAACCGTACAAAGAAACAATCGGTAATCCTGTTTTTTTATCAATCCCATTTTTTACGTGTTCTCCTGCATCAGCCGTTCCTCTGAAACCATGTTCAGGAGCAAAAATCGTCTTGATTTTTATTCCTAAAGAAATCAAAGAATCTGCTAAGTGAGTTTTGCCAATTGTGGAAGTGTGATTAACAACCAAAGCGACGGTTTTACTTTTCAAATCTGAAATGTAAAGATTGGTTTGTTCTGCTCCAGTTTTAAGGTTTTTATTCGTTTCTGTTTGGCTCGAAGCACAAGCAGAAGCCATAAAGTAAAGAAAAGCGATGATGATGTTTTTGATAGCTTGCAGTTTCATAGATTATTTTTTAGTTTGATGATTTCATCTTCCGAAAGCCCTGTTAAGACAGAAATAACATTTATGGGTACATTTTCAGTCAGTGCTTTCTGAGCAATTTCAATGTTTTTCAACTTCATTCCTTCCATTATTCCTTCCTCTCTTCCTTCTTCTCTTCCTTCTTCTTTCCCTTTCTTCTCACCTTCTAAATAAGCTGTGTTTGTGACATTTGTCAAATCTCTGTAATACTTCAAACTGTCTTCATATTGTTCAAACTCTTGTTTGGAAAATTTGGCAATTTCTGCTGCTTTGAATAACTTTTTGAAAATTTTGTCCTGTAATCTATTGGGAATATTTTCTAAGCGATGAAGATTTTTGAAAACATAAAGCCATTTATCAAAATGTGTTTCTAATTGCTCTTCAGTCTTCTGAAAATTGGGCATTTCTAAATAGATATACGTCAGTTTATCGTAAAATATTTCACTATCTTGGTCTTTCAATTGAACAACATGAAGAACTTTTTGCTCTTCTTTGTCTTCTGCAAAAACAAAATCCAAAATGCCTACGGTATAAACTGCTGATAATTGAAAATCCCATTCCCCTCGAACAGCTTGTTCTTGAATAGGAAATGTTGAGTAATAAATACTTCGTTCTTTAAAGAAATTCTGTTTTGCTTTTTGTATTTCAACAATAAATTTATCCCCTTTTTCGCTTGTACAATATAGGTCAAAGATGGCTTTTCTATCACGGTCAGTATTTCCTAAGTATTCACTTTTGGTGTATGTTAAATCTTTGATTTGATGCTTTTCTGGTAAAATCTGATTCAAAAAATCAATCATTAAATCTTTATTTGGCTCTGTTCCAAACAGTTTTTTAAAGCCAAAGTCTGTAAAAGGGTTAATATATTTATCTTTAAGCATCTTTTTGATTTTTACTTGAAATAAACGTCATTTGTACGATAAAACAAATTTACAAAATACCGCATGAATTTTCCCTATTTCATTTCCCAACGTATTCAAAATACTAAAACTTCCTCTTTTTCGGGTACTGTTACCAAAATTGGTGTGGGTAGTATTGCGGTTGGGCTGGCGGTGATGATTCTTGCCTTTGCCGTTTTGTTTGGATTCAAAGATGCCATCAATCAAAAATTATTTAGTCTTTCTGGACATCTTAAAGTGGCTAAGTTTTCAGCCAATGAATCATACGAAGAATACCCAATTACGAAACAATCTGATTTATTCAGAAACTATAAAAATATTCCTGATGTGACTCATTTACAGACTGTTATTCAAAAAGCAGGAATCTTGAAAACCCGTCAGGATATTTTGGGTGTTGTGATGAAAGGCATTAGTAAAGACTTCGATTTTGAGCGTTTTCAACCAAATATTATTGAAGGACAACAAATTTCTTTTACCGATACCACTTATTCAAAAGACATTTTGATAAGTAAAATTATAGCCAATAAATTACAACTGAAAGTAGGAGATTCTCCTATTATTTATTTCTTGAATGCTCCTGACCGTCCCCGAAAATTGAATGTAAAAGGCATTTATGAAACCAGTTTGGAGGAATTTGACAAAAATCTTATCATTGGTGACATGGGATTGATTCAACGAATAAATGGCTGGGGAGCAGATTCTGTTGGGAGTTATGAAATTTATGTGAGAGATTTTGACCAATTGAATGCTTCTACTAAAATTATTCAAGATAAACTGCAACCCGACATGAAGATGGAGAAAATCACGGATACATTTATGGGCTTGTTTGATTGGCTCGGAATGTTGGATAGAAATATGGTTATTTTTTTGACTTTAATTTTATTCGTTGCTTGTTTCAATATGATTTCAATTCTCTTAGTGTTGATGCTCGAACGCACGCCCATGATTGGTGTTTTGAAGGCTCTCGGAGGAAGTGATTGGCAAATAAGGAAAGTCTTTTTGTGGAGTGGATTTTCAATGATTTTTAGAGGATTAGCCTACGGGAATATCTTAGGAATTGGCATTTGTTTACTCCAAAAATATTATAAAATTATTCCGCTTGATGCTGCTAATTATTATATGAATACCGTTCCGATTATGTTGGATTGGCGAGTAATTTTCTTACTCAATCTCGCTACGGTTTCCTTAGTAATTTTGGTCTTAATTATTCCAACTTTTGTCATCACAAGAATTGAACCTGTCAAGGCAATTGTATTTCGGAAGTAAAGTAACACAGACTTTAGTCTGTATTTGAGTAGTGGTTAGTGTTTTGGAAGTAAAGTAACACAGACTTTAGTCTGTTCATGTAAACAGACTAAAGTCTGTGTTACTACTACTACAACAACGCTGCACCAAAAACACCTGCACTATCCCCTAAAAGTGGTTTTACGATGGGCGTAGTTACTTTTTTGTTATTGAAAATGTATTTTTTTATACGCTCGTAGCCTTCAGTATAAAGTAAATCAATATTGCCAACGCCGCCGCCAATCACAATTAAATCAGGGTCAAGGACATTGATTAAAGTTGAAATTCCACGACCGTAATATTCCAGCATTCTGTCTATTGTGGCTTCTGCATGAATGTCGGTTTTGGCTTCGTATCTTTCCAAAATCTCTTTTAATTTCAAGCGATTTCCTGTTTGTTTTTCGTAAAAATTCTCTAAGCCACTTCCCGAAATAACTTTTTCGGCACAGCCTGATTTTCCGCAGTAACAAGCATCACCATTTTCTTCCAAAATATTATGTCCCCATTCGCCACCAATACCGTGATGTCCACCAATTACTTTTCCGTGAACGACCAAACCTCCACCAACGCCAGTTCCCATAATTACGCCAAAAACTAACTCCGCATTTGGATAGTTTTTGCCCGCACCCATCAATGCCTCAGCCAAAGCAAAACTATTGGCATCGTTGGCAATTTTTACAGGAACACCTAATACTTTTTCTAAATCTTCGTGCATCGGATTGCCGTTCATGCAAACCGTATTGCAATTTTTCATGGTTTGCGTTGCTGGGTCAAGAACACCTGGCGTTGCAAAGCCAATTTTATTGGGTTTTTCCCCCAATTCTTCCGAAACTAAATTGACTAATTTTACAATTTGACTGAGAATGTGGTCATAACCTTGGTCGGCCTCAGTAGGTACACGCTTTCTGGCTATTACCGATAAATTATTTTCACTGTCTAATACGGCACATTCAATTTTTGTTCCGCCTAAATCTATACCCCAAAGTTTCATCAGATTGTAATTGTATTTTTAATGATAAGTTTATATTTAATATGATAAATTATTGTAAATGAGTAGTTTGTGTCTATTTAGTCTTATTGAAAATCCACTGTAATTTGCTCAATTGTGTATTGTCTTGTACGTATCCACGCACGTATTTTTCGATAAATTCGGCATCCTTTTTATCAATGGTCTTAACGCCTTTATAGAATTCGTCAATTACTTCGATGGCTTTTGCTGCTTGGTTAGCCTTGAATAATGCACGGGTTTCAATTAATAGAAAACGTCCTGCTATTGACTGCTTATCAATTCCAATTTTACGTAAATTATCTTTCATCGTTGCCAATTTTTCTAAAGAATAATTACTGGCACGGCTACAATATAAACTGTACATGACGATATTTTCAACGGTAGAAACCACTTCTTTTTTACCATATTTGGCGTAATAACTGTCCAAATTATTCACCACGTGTTTAAATAAAGTATTTTCATCATCAAGTACAACTTTTTGTAATACTAAAAAGTTACTTGGACTTGTAAATCCTGCTGCTTCTTGTTTTTTAGCGTAAGTATTCATCGCCGCAATGTTGTACGTTGTATCACAAATCATACGACACATATAAGCGTATTCTATCAAAAAATTATCTTCTTGAACGCCTTGCTCAAAATAACCTTTATACGAAGCCGTGTTTTTAGTTGGGTCAATGGCACGGTCAGCCAGCGTTTTTAGGTACGCTTCATTGTTTTGTTCATCGCCCGCAGGTTGAATATGAAGTAGGTTTTCATCTTTATCCCAAAAACTCATCGTTGGCGTTGCAACCACATAAATATTGTGTTTTTGGCGTAAAGCACGTCCTTCTGCTGAATTAACTTCTACTTGATACGATACAAAACGTTGGTTATAATATGCTCCAACTTTGGGGTTGGTATCAAAAGTTTTTTTGAAGTTTTCGCAGTGAGGACAACCGTTTGCGTAGATTTCTATAAAAACGGGTTTGTTTTGTTTTTTGGCAATTTCAAACGCACTTTTAAGTCCTGTTTTTACAAACGAAATGCCTTTGGTTTGAGCATTTAACGTTTGCGTAAATAAAAGAATGGTGAATAGGGTTATGTTTTTTAACATGATATGATGATAAAATTTAATGTTTTACAATGTTTAGTATGAAACTCATTTAGGCTACAAAAATTCCTGTTCTGCTTGTTGCCAATGAGCCACAGAATCAGCCTGAGGGTTTCGCCCTGAACTTTCCCAAATTTGATATGCCCGTAGCCGAATTTTTGCATCAATTTGAGCATCTTTCCAGAAATGTTCGCATTTATTTAGGATAAAATTAAATGGAATACTTCCGAAGAAATCTTGTCGTCCTTCAATTTCGGCAGTATAACGGTAGCATAGTTTTTTTATTGGGCAATCACCGCCCCCGCACATGGTAATATCGTAAGGCATAAGGGGATTTTGTTAGTTTTTCACAGGTGCGAATTAACAAAATAAAATCAATAAATTCTACAAAGCTGTGCGTTTCGAGGTAAATTCAGATTTTGGTAAATAAAAAAGTGAGCTGAATAATATTTCTATTCAGCTCACTTTTTTGTTAGTCTGTTTTCTACGATAAGCTATTTTCGCTATTGGCTACTAATAATTCTAATAAGCGGTAACTGATTGTTTATTAGGGGTTTAAGTTTTTTGTTTGTCGCAAATAGCAAATCGCTTTTTATAAATCAATCGACTAATTTATGTTTTTCATTGTATGCAAAGGCAAATATGATAATTTCGCCAAGAATACCTACGGTTGCCGTGAAAGTATCGCCCAACCAAATGAGAAGGAACGAAAATATGCAAAATATAGCGATGAGTTGAAATGTGGAAAGTTCGTTACTGTCTTGGTGACTTTGTTGTGATGCTGACATAGTTTTTGATTTTAGAATTAAAGAATAATATTCAAATTAGCGTTTGACACACGCAATTGATTCTGTTTGAAATTTCTGTTTTGAGATATAAAGTATTGTATTTTTGAGGTCTTTAAAATTTTGGTTTATAAATTATACCCAAGATATGAATAAATATAAAAAAATCAAGCTTTTTTTGATTGTTCTATCCATTTTTTTCATTGAATCTTTTAAAGTATCTGCCCAATATTCAGACAAATGGATTTCATTGAAATACGAATCTGTAAGGCATAAACCTAATCATTTTTATTTCTCAAAGATTTTGGATGAGCGTCGAGATAGAGGCAAGATAGGGGAGGTTTATGGGATAAATAAACTTGAAAAACAACTAAAATTAAGCGGAGGAACTGTAAAAACGCTTCAAACCTATTTGTCAAAGGCATTTAGTAAAAATGCCTCAGATTATGCTATTATTTTTAAAGTTAAAGAGTTATTTGTGAATGAAAATATTGAAAATTCAAGCATAAAAGGGAAGTGTAAAATAAAAGTTTCATACAGTTTTCAACGGGATACGACCGAAATAGAATTGGCTGATTTTCAGACTGCTATTACTTATACACGTTCGTTGGGAGATTATAATAATTATGAAATATTGATAAGTAAAGTTCTCGAAAAATCAGTCAATTATTTTGATGAATGGATGGACGAAAATTATGATAAAAATCCTAAACTGATAAAGTCCATTAATTTGATTGTTAAGCCAGATTATTTATTGGATAATCCAGAAAAAGGAGACACCATATTTTGGTCGCCAACACGAAAAATGGCTTGGAATGATTTTAAGGGTGAAATGCCTCGAAGTACAAAGTTTTCTGCCCAAATATTTAATAATTTCGAGTATTTAGCTCCTTTGAAATTGGAAGATGGTATTTTGACGATAGATTTACAGATGAAGGTTTATATGTTGAAAAGTATGTCTTGGACTTCCTCCACGAGTCTTTCCGATTATAGTATTGCTCATGAACAATTACATTTTGATTTGACAAAACTCGTCGTTGAACGCTTTAAAGAAAAAGCCAAACAGATTTTGACCGTTGATAATTATGATAGCGAATTACAGCTTCTTTTTATCGAAATGTACCGTGAAATGAATAAAATTCAGAAAAATTATGACGATGAAACCAACCACAGTATCAATGTTTTTGAACAACAAAAGTGGCAAAGTTCTACAATTGAAAAAATGAGAAATTTAGGAATTAGATAAATTAAATATAAATGAAAAAATTATCAATGGACGATTTGAATCGTCTTTCGGTTGAGGAGTTTAAAGAGACGGATAAATTTCCTTACGTACTTATTTTGGATGATATAAGAAGTATGAATAACATCGGTTCGGTTTTCAGAACGAGCGATGCTTTTAAGGTTGAAAAGGTATATTTATGTGGTATTACGGCAACACCGCCACACCGAGAAATTCAAAAAACAGCACTCGGTGCAGATGAAACCGTAACTTGGGAACACGTTGAAGATGTTGTGCAATTAGTAAAAAAGCTCCAAGCAGAAGGTTATATTGTGGCAGCCGTTGAGCAGGTAGAAAACAGTGTATCATTACTTGATTTTCAACCTGAAGTCAATCAGAAATATGCTTTTGTGTTTGGTAATGAGGTTTTTGGGGTCAATCAAAGTGTTGTAGAGCAAGCTGATTTTTGTTTAGAAATTCCACAATATGGCACAAAACATTCCCTCAATATTTCAGTAACAGCAGGCGTAGTTTCTTGGGATTTTGTAAGTAAGGTTTTGAGGAGTTTATGAGTTAAGGGTTTATGAGTAAAGGGTTTATGAGTTTATGAGTAAAGAGTTTATGAGTTTATGAGTAAAGAGTTTATGAGTAAAGAGTTTATGAGTTAAGGGTTTATGAGTTAAGGGTTAAGGGTTGTCCCGTCCTAAAATAGGTTGACTTTTTTGATTATTTGTAAACTTAGAAAAGTCCAAGTTGTTGTCCAAATTTTTGTTTGTTAATTGTTCTTTCATCGACGTAAATATTCATTTTAAC
>NZ_JAYGIN010000026.1:0-100997 GCF_034931005.1 Arcicella sp. LKC2W | reverse complement strand
AACAGAGAAGTTAAGCCTACTGCCGTTGATGATACTGCAATCACATGCGGGAAAGTAAATAAACCCCAAATACTATTAACATATCCCTTCTAATCAACATTAGAAGGGATTTTTGCGTTTTATAAAGTAGAGATTTTATCTAATAGCTTTTAGTAAGCATAGGCTTTTATTGGGGTTATCTTTTCAATAATTAGTTATTTATTTCAATGTACAGAAGATGTCCTAAGTAGATAGGATGGATAGTTAATTTAATGTATAAGCAATATAAATGTTAAAGAGTAAGTTGGATTGATTATTGTTTGAATATGAAGAATGGTATTTGTAATACTAATCTTAGATTTATACAATTTTTAATTTTTTAGTAAGAAAAATATTTATTCTAACATATTTGTATTGTAAGATTTTAAATCTTTAAAAAATATTATTTTTAGTTTTTTATTCTAAAAATAGCCATAATATCATTTTAATTAGAATTAATCTCTAAAATCGAACATTTCTAAATTTGTTTTTACTAAAAGAGCGTTGTATTTTTGACTTAGAAAAAAACAAACATAGCAATGAGTCAGAAAATTCAAATATTCGACACTACTTTACGTGATGGAGAGCAAGTTCCAGGATGCCAGTTAAATACGGAGGAAAAATTGCAGGTTGCAGAACAGCTGGAACTGTTAGGGGTTGATATTATTGAGGCAGGTTTTCCTATTTCATCTCCTGGAGATTTTCGTTCGGTAGAAGCAATTGCGAAGTTGGTAAAGAATGCGACGGTTTGTGCTTTAACTCGTGCCAAAAAGGAAGATATTGATGCGGCTGCAGAAGCATTGAAACATGCAAAATATCCACGAATTCACACAGGTTTGGGTTCGTCGGATACACATATTAAGTATAAGTTTAATTCAACTCGTGAGGAGATGATTGAGCGTGGTATTTGGGCGGTTAAATATGCAAAGTCGTTTGTAGAAGATGTTGAATTTTTTGCGGAAGATGCAGGGCGTGCGGATTTGGTATTTTTGGCTCAATTGACTGAAGCTGTTATCAATGCAGGGGCTACGGTAGTAAACTTACCTGATACAACGGGTTATTTATTGCCACATCAAATGTTCCAACGTATTAATTATTTGTTTGAAAACGTGCCGAATATTCATAAAGCTACGATTTCAATGCACAATCATAATGATTTGGGATTGGCTACGGCTAATACAATCGCAGGTATTCAAGCGGGAGCGAGACAGGTTGAGGTAACAATTAACGGTATTGGCGAGCGTGCAGGAAATACATCATTGGAAGAAATTGCGATGATTTTGAATGTTCATAAAGATTTAGGTTTCCACACGGGAATTAACGCTCAGCATTTATATCCATTCTCAACGTTTGTATCTGGATTGATGGGAATGCCTGTTCAAGCCAATAAAGCCATTGTAGGTGCTAATGCTTTTGCTCACTCGTCGGGAATTCATCAAGATGGTTTCTTGAAACACTCAGAAAACTATGAAATTATGAAACCAGAAGATGTTGGCGTTCCTTCATCGGCCATTGTGTTGACTTCTCGTTCAGGTCGTGCGGCACTTCGTCACCGTTTGCAATTGATTGGTTTTGATTTTGAAAAACCTGAATTGGATAAACTTTATACTCGTTTCCTTTTGATGGCTGATGAGCGTAAGCAGTTAAACGATGAAGATTTGAAAGAATTGGTAGGATAGTTTTAAGAGGATAAGCTTATAGATTTTTAGAGAATAGGTATTAAGGGTTTCTTTGGTTTTCAAAGAAACCTTTTTGTTTTGTAAGTTATAAAACAAAAAAGCCGTCCCCAGATACTCTGAGACGGCTTTTTCATAAACCCTAAACCAAACTAATTTATTGTTTTATAAAAGTATTTACTTCTTTTTCTTTTCTTCCGCTTTTTTCTTTGTCACAATTTCACCCTCCTTTAATTTCTTGGAAACCGTTATATAAGGCCCTGAAATAATCGTTTCACCATCAGCTAACCCAGATAAGATTTCGATGTTTTCAAAGTCTGAAATCCCCGTTTTTACTTCTCTCAATTTTGCTTTGTTTGCTTTGTCCACTACAAAAACAACTTCTTTAATCTTGTCTTTCTTAATAACTTTTTCTGGCTCTTGATTATTGTCTTCTTCGCCTTCTTTTTTAGCTTCGCCATCGGTTTTTAATGATGGGTCACGAGTGGTTACAGATGCAAGTGGCACAGATAATACGCCATTTTTACGGTCAGTAATAATTTCTACTGATGCCGTCATTCCTGGTTTTAATGGATATGAACGTTTCCCAACTATTAAATCTGAATATGATTGGCGTAAAACTCTGATTTTTACTTCAAATTCAGTTACGGCATCGGTTGAAACGGCTGCTGCTGAAGTTGTGCTAAGTCCATTGGCTGAACTGGCAATTTCATAAACGACACCTTTAAATTTACGTCCTGATGCACTATAAGAATCAACGTCAATAATTACGGTATCATTCATTGAAACACGAGTAATATCATTTTCATTCACATTTACACGTACTTCCATTTTATTCAAATTAGCAATTCGTAATAATTCTGTACCTGCCATTTGTGAAGTACCTACTACACGTTCTCCTAATTCAACATTCAGTTTTGAAACTGTTCCGCTTTGTGGTGCGTAAATTGTTGTTTTGGTTAAGTTTGTCCGTGCTTCTTTTAGAGCTGCTTCCGAACTTTTTACATTGAAGCTGGCAGATTGAACATTGGCTTTTGCTGATTCAACGTCTTGTTTTGCTACAAGATATTGTGAATTGAATTGGTCAAAATCTGCATCAGAAATTACTTTGTCATCGTGCAAACGCTTGTTTCTATCATAGTCAATTTTTGCTTTTAATAGACGAGATTCTGATTGCGACTGAATTGCTTTTGACTGCTCAACAGACGCTTTTGAAGAATTTACCTGAGCTTCTGCACGAGCTAAAAGTGACTCGTAATTATCAGGTTTGATTTTCAATAGTAATTGCCCTGCTCTTACAGAATCGCCTTCATTTACATAAAGACCAACGATTTCACCCGAAACGTCTGGCGAAAGTTTTACTTCAATTTCAGGCTGAATTTTTCCAGAAGCAGAAACTCTTTCGATGATGTCAGCTTTCTTAGCTTTCGTAAATTCTACCTCAGTTGAAGGCTCTTTACCGATAAGTCCTTGTTTCTTGGCGATAAATAAGCCACCGCCCAAAAGGACGATAACACCACCGAGTATCCACCAGATTTTATTTGAAGATTTCTTTGCCATTTTTTTGGTTATTAGTGATTAGTCATTGGTTATTAGTTTTCAATGTATAGTCAGGTTTAAATTGAGCTATTTGAGGTTATTAGTAACGATTTAAGATACTAATAACTAATTATTAATAACCAGTCACTAATCAAAAGGTAAGCGGTTTATTTTGATAATAATCTAAAATTTTAGTTCTAAAAATAAAGTCATATTTAGCTTGAACAAGGTTTCCTTTTGCTTTGTCGAGATTTGTTTTTTGTAAACTGTAACTTACAAAATCAATTGCTCCAGCATTGAAACGGCTATCTGCGGCTCTGAATGATTCTTCCAAGGCTGAAACTTGAACTGTTAAAGCATCGTATCTTTTTGCGGCATTGTTCAAATTTGTGTAGGCTTGTTCAATGTTTTGTCTTAATGTCAAACGTGCTTGTTGAGCGTTTAAATTAGCATTTTCTTTCTGAATTTTTGCTCTTGAAACGTTACTTCTATTGGCGAATTTACTGAAAATTGGAATATTAGCATTTACTCCAAAACCATAATTAAAGGTATTACCAATTTGTTTAAAATAACCAGTTGTACCATTGTCGATTGGTACATTATTCGTTGTCGTGACAATTAATGGAATGTCTTGTCCTTGAAATTTAACAACGCCTAAGTTTTGGTCAGACGTAACAGATTTAAACGTATAATCTTTTTGTGCATTAGATTGATTTGCTCCAAAATTAACATTACCCGTAACAATAGGTAAAAATCCTGCTTTGGCAATTTCTATTCCTTTGTCAGCTCCTTGAATACGAACATCAGCGGCTTTGATTGTTGGCTGACTTTCTTGAGCAATCTCATAAATTTTACTAATTGTAGCGTCATATCGTGCCGTTGATGGCGTTGGAACAGAAATTCTATCAACCTTCACATCAGCAATATTTTTATCATTCAATAATTGCAAAAGAGAAAGTTTTGCTAAATCTAAAGTGCTTTGATTATTGATAACCGTTGTTTCTTCGGTGGCTAATTGAGCTTTCAAATCAAACAAATTTGATTGTGCTAATGACCCTGCTTTTACTAATTTATCAGTTCTATCAATTTGTAATTGCGTAATTCCAGTTTGCGTTTTAGAAATTGCCAATTGGTCTTCGGCGTTCATGATGTTTAAGTAAGACAGCACCACTTGCAACGAAATATTCTCTCTCATCGCTTGCAAATCAAGTTGAGTAGCTTTTAATAACAAATCATTCTGAGCAATTGTATTTTTGAGCTGATAGCCATTAAAAATCGTAACATTCCCACCTAAACTTAGCTGATTATAATTGATATTTCTATCGACGAAAGTGTTGGTAAATGGGTCTAAACTACGTCCAAAATTGAAAGATTCGTTAATATTACCACTGGCATTTGGCAATTGATTGAATCTTGATTGTTGTAGTTGTAAACCGTTGATCAATACTTGATTTTCGCTTTGTTTAACCGAAATATTATTTTTGAGAGCAATGTTAACGGCTTCTTGTAAACTTAATCGTGTTTCATTACCGCTGGCTTGCACAGCATTTTGAGCTTTCGTTTGGAAAGTTAAACAGGTAATTGTGAGGGCGAATAATAGGAAACGATTCATGTTGTTTTTCATTTGATGGTTCAATGTTACGAATGATAATTTTTGATTTAAAAAAGTTTGGGATAAACGGCTATCTCTTATGGATAAATGGAAATATGAAGATATTTCACCATTTGAGGTGAATATTAAGCCATTTATGGGATTTATAAACTTCTGTAAATGTTTCAAATAATGAACCAGATGGATTAAGTAATTGATTTTTAGTATTTTATGTATATTCTGTCAAAAAGAAAAGTGTCCGATTTCGAACACTTTTCTTGTATAATCGGACATTTTATTTTTAGACATAAGTCTGCGTTATTACTGTATGATACGATAATTTGCTTTGGCTGTTTGTCGGGAAAAAGCATTAAAATGCCACCATTCATAATCTATGGGCATATAACCTGAGGCTTTCATAACTGACCTCAAAATCAAACGATTATTGATTTGTTTTTCGCTTAATTTTTTGGTTCTTAAGAAATACGATTCTTTTTTGGGATAAGCTAATTCTCCGAAAAAATCATACTTTGTTCCCATGTCCAATGGCATACCGTCCGTAGTCGCAATAGTTAAATCGACCGCACTTCCATAACTATGAATTGAACCCTCTGCTGATGGATTCGCCACATATTTTGAACGCTCTCTCGGAGTATATTGTGGTAAAGAATTCCAAAGCACTTTTTGGAAATGAACAGGTCGCCCACCATCATAAACTAATAGTCGATAATTAGGATATTTTTTTTGGAGTAATTCACTGGCTTTTGCTAACATTTCGGCAGGACGTTTTTGCATGAAGCATTGAGAAATACAACCATAAACGTCTTTTCCAACAAAGTTATCAGTACTTGAATATTTTAATTCGACTAAAATAGAAGCGTCAATTTCTTGAATATTTACTAATCCTTGCTCACGCATTTTTTGTTCATATTCACAGACTTGTTTTGTTTTTGGAGCTTTAGTTTTTACTTTTTGGTGAGAAGTAAAGGAAAGTGAAAATAGGGCTATCATTAAGAACAATGATGTTTTTTTCATAACTTAGGTCATTTAGTAAGAAATAATGGCATAAATTTAGTCAGTAATTTAGAAAATCTGGCTAACCCCACTAAATCAATGGAAAACTTTACCCAAAAATTATTAAGCTTCGTCACTCTCAAAAAACAAAGTCCACTGTCTGCGATGTGGGTGCTTTTCTTTGTAGCGGCTTTCATTACTGCCTTGATAAAATGGGCAAATCCTGATATTCCTCAAGAGCAAAAAAATGAACTTTTCAAGGTAATTGTGGATGGAATGTTTGATTCCGCTGAGATTGCCGTGATGAAAATTGCCCTGCCTTTGGCGGGCGTTATGACGTTTTTTATGGGATTATTAACTATTGGAGAGAAAGCTGGAGCGATTGGATTTTTAGCCAGAATTGTAGGACCTTTTTTCAATAGACTGTTTCCAGAAGTGCCAGCCAATCACCCTGCGAGTGGACAAATGATTATGAATTTTTCCGCCAATATGTTGGGTTTGGATAACGCTGCTACGCCATTTGGACTAAAAGCGATGCAGAGTTTGCAGGAATTGAACCCCAATAAAGAAGTTGCCTCCAACGCCCAAATTATGTTTTTGGTTTTGCACTCGGCAGGCCCCGTTTTGATTCCTTTGAGTATTATGGCTCAACGTTCTATTTACAAAGCCGAAGACCCTTCTGATATTTTTATTCCTTGTTTAATTGCGACTTACTTTGCTACGCTGACTGGATTGATTTTTGTAGCAATCAAGCAAAAAATTAACCTTTTCGATAAAGTTGTAATGTCTTGGTTGGGCGGAATTACCGCTTTTGTGGGTTTTGTATTATGGTATTTTTCAAGTTTACTGCAAGAAGAAGTTCAGTCAACGTCAAAAATTGTGAGTAATTTGATTCTTTATGGATTTGTTTTGGCGTTTATTTTAGGAGCAGTTTGGAAGAAAGTAGATATTTTTGATGCTTTTATTGAAGGTGCAAAAGGAGGTTTTGAAACTTCTGTTAAAATTATTCCGTATTTAGTGGCTATGTTGGTTGCAATCAGTTGTTTACGCAATGCAGGAACGCTGGATTTAATTGTGGGCGTGATAAAAGATGGCGTTGCTCTTTTGGGAATTGACACCGCTTTTACTGATGCTTTACCAACGGCTTTGATGCACCCATTGAGTGGGGGAGGCTCACGAGCGATGATGATTAGTACCATGCAGACTTCGGGGCCAGACTCATTTGCGGGCAGACTTTCTTGCGTTTTTCAAGGTTCTTCCGATACTATTTTTTATGTATTGGCTTTATATTTTGGTTCGGTGGGTATTAAGCAAACTCGTTATACCCTTTGGGCTGGACTTACGGCTGATTTAGTAAGTATTATCACGGCTATTTGGGTGAGTTATATTTTCTTTCCGCATTGATAAACGTAGCACAGACTTTAGTCTGTTTTTTAGATTACAGACTAAAGTCTGTGTTACGAAAACCTTATGAAGACAATTCTACAATATTTCTACACTATCATCCATCTTCGCCCAATCCAGATTTATTACCAAATTTTCTATAAAATTAGGTCAATATTTCGAAAGATGATTGGTTTTCAATATGCTCAATTTATTCCAGCCGAAAGCATTCCAATTGTCCTGAAACCTTCAATTTCAAGTAATAAAAGCTACTTTTCGAGTGAAAATCGTTTTTGTTTTTTGAATCAAGAACAGGTTTTCCCAATCAGTCAAATCAATTGGAATAATGAACAAACCTTCGGAAAATTATGGGCGTATAATCTCAATTATTTTGACTTTCTGAATCAGGAAGATATTTCCCAATCGCAAGGACTTGCCCTTATACGTGTCTATATATACGCCTATCCAACGCTCAAAACGGGTTTAGAACCCTATCCGACTTCATTAAGAGGCATTAATTGGATAAAATTCTTGTCAAAATACCAAATTCAAGATGCAGAAATAGACGCTTTTTTGATGGCTCAGTATGTTCGTTTGGCAGATAATTTGGAATATCATTTAATGGGGAATCATTTGTTAGAAAATGCTTTTTCTTTGTTGTTTGGGGGTGTTTATTTCGACAATGAAACATTCTTAAACTTAGCGAAGAAGATTCTGAAAGTAGAATTGCCCGAACAAATTTTGGCAGATGGTTGCCATTTTGAAAGGTCGGTCATGTACCATCAAATTGTTCTGCTTCGTATGTTGGATTGTTTGAATTTGTTACAAAATAATCAAGGGAAAAAGCTTACTGAACTTGAAAATGAGATAGTTTTTTATGCTCAAAAAATGGTAGGATTTTTACAAAAAATCACTTTTAAAAATGGTGATATTCCTTTAATGGGGGATGCTGCCAAGAATATTGCTCCGACAACTTATCAATTGTTGGAATATGCAAATACCTTGAATATCAGAGTTGAAAAAAATGAGTTGTTAGAAAGTAATTATCGTAAATTTGAAGAGGGGAATTTTGAATTATTAGTCAATCTTGGAACAGTTTCCCCCGATTATTTACCCGCTCATTCGCATTGTGATATTTTCAATTTTGTTCTTTATGTGGATGACAAACCATTTATTGTAGATACAGGAATTTCAACTTACCAAAACAATGAAAGAAGACATTTAGAACGCTCAACGATGGCTCATAATACAGTTCAAATTGGTGATTTTGAACAATCTGAAATTTGGGGAAGTTTTAGAGTAGGCAGAAGAGCAAAAGTGAAAATCTTAACCGATACAGAAAATGAAATTGTTGCTTCGCATGACGGTTTTAAAAGATTAGGCGTTTTTCATCAACGAAGTTTTAGGATAGAAAATCAACGAATTATCATTAAGGACACAGTTTTAGGTAAAACAGATTATCCAATAAAAGCCTATTTGCATTTTCACCCTGATGTTGAATTACAGATTATGAATGATAAAATCATAACCAATGTAGGAGAAATTTATGTTGAAAATGTTACAAAAATTGAACAAAACGATTATCATTATTCCGAAGAATATAATAAACTAATTTCTGCAAAAATGGTAGTTTTATATTTTACCAATTCTATATCAACCATTATTTATTCTACTAAAAACCATGAAAATATTGATTCTAACCTTCTATTTTCCGCCTGACTTTTGTGCGGGTTCTTTCCGAAGTTCGGCTTTAGTCGAATCGTTACAGCAAAAAATAGCCAATGATGATTCTATTGAAGTTATTGCAGCCATGCCAAATCGTTATCAAAGTAAACGAGACGATGCACTGACTTACGAACAATCCCCAAATTTGACCATTCACCGCATTCCTATGCCTGACCATAAAAGCGGAATAGTTGACCAAATTTTAGCGTTTTGGGAATATTGGAAAGGAGTTAATCGACTCACGAAAAATCAACATTATGACCTCATTTACGCTACTTCTTCACGCTTATTTACGGGATTTTTAGGGGCAAAAATTGCTAAAAATAGGCAAATTTCGTTGTATTTAGATATTCGAGATATTTTGAGCGATACTATCAGAGACGTTTTTAAAAATAAACTTATTCGCTTCTTTTTACTGCCAATTATTAAGCAAATTGAAAAATATACCATTCGGTCGGCTACTCATCTCAATTTAGTATCGGAAGGTTTTAGCGATACTTTTGCTTATTTTAAAGGAAAAACTACCTTTTTTACCAATGGAATAGATGATACTTTTTTAGAAAATGATTTTACTGAAAAACCTGAGAATTCAATTCCGATAATTACGTATGCGGGAAATATTGGGGAAGGGCAAGGTTTAGAGAAAATCATTCCCGAAGTGGCAAAAAGATTGGAAGATAAATATATTTTCAATGTGATTGGAGACGGAGGAACGAAACAACGATTAGTCGATAAATTAACGGATTTAAAAGTAAATAATGTAAAATTAATTTCAACGGTGAGTCGTTCTGAGCTGATTCAATATTATTACCAAAGTGACTTTCTATTTCTACATCTAAATGATTATCAGGCTTTTGAGAAAGTGCTTCCTTCTAAGATTTTTGAATATGGAGCAACTTATAAGCCAATTATTGCGGGTGTAAATGGTTACGCAAGGGAATTTTTGCAAACGTATTTGAGTGATTCTCTTATTTTTCAACCTTGTAATATTGACGAATTTATTCATGTTTTAGAGAATTTTGAGTCACAGAATATTTGTCGGGAGCAATTTACACGTCGATTCAATAGAAAGAATATTATGGATAAAATGGCAGAGAGTATTTTGGAGTTATCAACACTTGAGCAAAAGCATCATTAATTTATCAAGAAAAGTGAAAACCACTCATCAAGTTTTAGTCAAGGATTTTATAAAACTGTATAAAACTTTTTTGATTTTTAAGTATCTTCATCGTTTTAACGCATTTCAAAATCATCAACTTAAAAAATGACTCGAAAAATACTCCTCCTGCTTTTTTTGTTTTCATCCATAAAAAGCGTCACTACGTTTGCTCAACAGCCTACAAATCAGTTTAATGGCAATACTCGTTTTGAGCAAGTTGGTACCATGTTACCCACGCCAAATTCTTACCGTACTGCTTCTGGAGCTCCAGGGAAAGATTACTGGCAAAACCGTGCTGATTATGACATCAAAGCCGAATTAGACGACCAAAATCAATCAATGACGGCTTCGGAAGTAATTACGTACAAAAACTTTTCGCCCGATGAACTTCGTTATTTATGGTTGCAATTAGACCAAAATAACTTCAAAAAAGACGGAATTGCTCAGTTGACTTCAACTTCGTCGGTAAGTGGTCAAGGAACATCTTTTGCACGTTTAAATGCTTCAACGAATGTTTTGGCAGGTAAAGAATATGGTTACAAAATCATATCGGTAAAAGACCGTGCTGGAAACCCTTTGAAATTTACTATCAATGAAACCATGATGAGAGTTGACTTGCCAACGTCTTTGAAGACAGGTCAAAGTTTCTCATTTTCAGTTGATTGGAGTTTTAATATTACTGATGCCGTTGCTACAAGAGCAAGAAGTGGTTATGAATATTTCCCGAAAGATGGCAATTATTTGTACGAATTAGCTCAGTGGTTTCCACGTATGTGCGTGTATGACGACGTGAACGGTTGGCAACACAAACAGTTTTTGGGACAAGGCGAATTTACCGTTCCTTTCGGGGATTATAAAGTGTCAATTACTGCTCCAAACGACTTTGTTATTTTGGGTACTGGTGAATTACAAAATGCGGCTCAGGTGCTTTCTGCTTCACAATTGAAGCGTTTAGAAACTGCCAAAACTGCCACTCGTCCCGTAATGATTGTGACGCAAGAAGAAGCTACGGCGGCAGAGAAAGCCAAACCATCTGGTAAAAAAACTTGGTCTTTTGCGGCTCAAAATGTGCGTGATTTTGCTTTTGCAGGTTCAAGGAAATTCCTTTGGGATGCTATGCAAGTAGATATTGAAGGTAAAAAAGTATGGGCAATGTCGGCATTTCCGAAAGAAGCTAATCCACTTTGGGGACAGTATTCAACGATGTTGGTAGCACATACACTTCGTTCATATTCAAAACATACCATTGCTTATCCATATCCAGTGGCTCAGTCGGTTCATGGCCCAGTGGGTGGTATGGAATACCCAATGATTTCCTTCAACGGTGCAAGACCAGAAGCAGATGGAACGTATTCGGAAGGAACAAAAGACTTTTTAATTGGTGTAGTTATTCACGAAGTTGGACATAATTTCTTCCCAATGATTGTCAATTCAGATGAACGTCAATGGTCTTGGATGGACGAAGGTCTAAATACTTTTTGTGAAGAACTCGCTGAAAAAGAGTGGGATAGAGATTTTGAATCTCGTGGAACGCCACAAAGTATCGTCGGTTATATGCGTACTGATAAAACGCAACAAGTACCAATTATGTCGAGTTCAGATAACATCATGGCTTTTGGTCCAAATGCTTATTCAAAACCTGCGGCAGCTTTGACGGTTCTTCGTGAAACCGTAATGGGACGTGAATTATTTGATGCAGCGTTCAAAGAATACGCTCGTCGTTGGGCATTTAAGCACCCAACTCCGCAAGATTTTTTCCGTACTATGGAAGATGCTTCTGGTGTCGATTTAGATTGGTTCTGGAAAGGTTGGTTCTACGGTGTTGAGCCTGTGGATTTATCTATCGAAAATGTAGAATGGTTTGGAATAGATAACCTTACGCCAGAAAAAAAGAACGAAAAAGCAAAAGCAGATGCAGATGCAAAACGTCAGACCATCAGCAATATTCGTAACAAAAAAGATATTCAGAAAACAGTGGTAGAAGAAAATCCTGATATGAGAGATTTCTATAATTCTTACGACAAATTTGCTACTTCAGAAGCCGATAAAAAACGCTTTGACCAAACAATGGCAGGTTTAGCAGAAGACGAAAAGAAATTGGTAGAATCAAATAAGAATTTTTACGTTGTGAATTTGAAAAACGTAGGAGGTTTACCAAGTCCAGTAATTATCAAAATGAATTACGAAGATGGAACCGACGAAGTAATCAGAATTCCTGCCGAAATCTGGCGTTTGAACGACAAAGAAATCAAGAAAGTAATTCCGACGGACAAAAAAGTAGTAAAATGGACACTTGACCCATTCTATGAAACAGCCGATATTGATACAAAAACGAACAGTTTCCCACGTGAACCAGAAGAGCCGACTCGTTTCCAAGTATTCAAACAAACTCGTCCAGCACAACCAAATCCAATGCAACAGCAATCAAAACCAAATGCGGTGCAAGGTGCGAAGAATTAAGAAAATATTTTGTAGAGACAAAGCAATGCCTTGTCTCTACAAATAATAACCCAATGCAAAAGTCCCTCCAAACCTTTCAATTCAAAGAAAATGAAACTATTGCCTCCATTGGGGCGAGTAGTGGCGTTTGGGAAATTTGGTTTGCTTCACAGGTTGATAATCTAACCTTTTATATTCAGGATATTGATGAACAAAATTGTAATCAAGAAGAAATAGATTATGGCGTTCAGTATTATGAGAAACTATTGAAAAAAACGATTGTGGGAACATTTATTCCCGTTATTGGTACAGAAAGAACAACTAACTTGCCCCAAAATACATTTGATAAAGTGTTGATAATTAATTCTTTGCATGAGTTTTCTCATCCCAAATTAATTCTCCAAGATATTATGAGAATTCTTAAAAGAGATGCAAAATTATTTATTGAAGAAGTAATGGCAGTTTCAGTAGGTGAAATTCATGAAGGATGCGGAAGAAGACTTTTTACAAAAGATGAATTATCAGAGCTTTTAACACAAGTTGGCTATGAAGTTATTGAGGCATTTCCTAAAAATGGCAATAATGTTTATGTTTTTAAGTGTTGTTTGAGTAAATACCTTGTTTGAGTTGAATAATAGCATAATATACTTGTTTTAGCACTAATATGATAGCTTTATTTAAGCAATACAAATAATAGTTAAATATAAAATTGGTCGATTAATTCTTATTTTTTGCGTTATCAATATATTGTATTTAAAATATTTCAAAAAAAATTTGGTTATAATATTGTAAAACCATAACTTGCTCTTGTTGTTCTTAAATGAACAATATTATCCGCAATCTTCCTTAAATAGTTTCCTTAAAAATTTTATTGTTGGCTTAATGGCTCTTAGAAAGATACTTTCTGAGAGATGGAATCTCATTGTTTTTTCAAAATGTAATATCACAAACTTCATATTATTAAAACAAACAACAATTATGAATCTAAGATTATTTACCGCTACCTTAATTACAGGTTCTATTTTTTTTGCTTCATGTTCAGATATTAGTGAGTCGTCAGTTGCTCCTAAGGAAGAAGCAATATCGAGTGTTGCAGCAGCCAAAATCAAAGCATTGGGATTTAATCCAAATAATGCTCTGAAGGTAGCTGAAGGCTATTTAGTAGAAAAGGATGTACTTTTAACCGAAGAAGATTTGGCAAAAGGGGCTTTAATGTTTGATAAGGCTGCTCCAAGAGAAGAACAGTACCGTACTACTCGTTTAGTAACAGGATTACCAAGAGTGATTAAAGTAAAAGTTGCGACAACACTTCCAACTATTTTTGTTCAAGCAACTGACGAGATGATTGCACGTTACAATTCACAAGGATTATTATTGACATTTCAGCGTGTTACCAGTGGAACAGCGACTATCAATATTACAAAAGATGAAACTTTACCAAGTGGTGTTTTAGGTTCGGCAGGTTTTCCAACATCATCAGGAAATCCTTACGGAACTGTTAAAATGAAGCCTTCAACATTTGGAGCAAGTCCAAGTTTAGGATTTGTCGCAACCGTCTTAACGCACGAAGTAGGTCACTGTATTGGTTTCCGTCATACCGATTATATGGCTCGTGTTTGTGGAGGTGGCAACGAAGGCACTGCGGGAGTTGGAGCAATTTTAATTCCTGGAACACCATCAACCATTGATAATGCTTCATTTATGATTTCTTGTGCAGGTGGTAATGTTCCATTCTCAAGTTATGATAAAATAGCGTTAAACGCTTTATATTAAAGATTCAGTGTTAGGTAAAAAGAACGAGTTTACTTATCAATGGGAATTTTGAAAAACTATTACCTTTTCGTTTGTGATATTTTAGAAACGAGACTCTGAAGTGATTCAGAGTCTCGTTTTATTTTATATATTTTCTTGAGGATAGACTACACCAATTTGCTTCCGAATTTCGCAAAGAAGTTCCATTAGCTCCAAACTGAATTGAAGTGGTAGTTTATCACTTTCCGTCATGCCTGCTTTTAGACATCTTTGGACTTCTTCAATTTCGTAAGAATAGCCATGTCCTAATCTTTCTGTTTCAAAAAATTGAGGTTCTTCTTCTTCAATTTGCAAAGTCAAACCTTTTGTTTCATGAAAACGACCATGCAAGAATATTTTACCTTTTGTGCCATAGATGGTACAAGTTGTATCTGTTTGAGCAGCAAAAGTTGAGAATAATGAGGCTGTTGCACCATTATCATAATTTAAAGCCATTGAGGTGTTCATATCTACACCCGTAGGAGCAAGCGTAGCTAATGCTTTGATTTCTTTGGGATTACCCAATAATAATTTACTAATAAATAGAGGATAAATACCAATGTCGTACAAAGAACCACCCGTTAACGACGGATTAAATAATCTTGCATTTTCATCGTAAGTTGCTAAAAAACCAAAATCGGCTGCAACGTGAATAATTTTTCCAATTTGACCAGACTGAATAATTTCTAAGGTTTGAGCAATGGCAGGATGGAATCTCGTCCAAATAGCCTCCATTAGAAATAAATTCTTATCACGAGCCTTCAAAATCATTTCAGATACCATTTCCATATTAATGGCAAAAGCTTTTTCGCAAAGAACAGGTTTACCAGCGTCCAGACAAAGAAGCGTATGCTCATAATGCTGAGCATGAGGCGATGCAATATAAATGACATCAACTTCAGGGCAATCAACCAATTCTTGATAACTTCCAAATGCTTTTGTAGACTGGTAGCGTTCTCCGAAAGTCTGAGCCTTTTTTAAGTCTCGTGAAGCGACTGCATAAACAACCGCATCAGGTACATGAGCGACTAAATCATCAGCAAACTTTTCAGCTATATTCCCGCAAGCGAGTATTCCCCAGCGGGTAGGATTGTAAGTAGTTTGTGTATTCAATGGATTAATTTTCTTAGATAGTTTTTTCGAATTTAGTAAAAAATGAGTTAAAATCTATTGGGGTTGATATTTATTATGAATAATATTATAGTCTAAAATAGACTATCTATTGCTATTTATGATTTTAAATATTTTCAGAACAATTAATCAAGTATCCAATTAAAATAGACTGTATTTGGATACTTGCTTTTTAGATAGTTATCTTTGTAAAGTAGTCTTAGTATAAAAGTTTTATTTACTACCCATAGAACAAAATTTATTTAATCTTCAATAGTCTATTTCATGTATAATTCTCTTCAATCAGAAAATATTAAAATTGCAATAATTGGTCTTGGATATGTTGGTTTACCTCTTGCTGTTGAGTTTGGGAAGAAATATACAACATTAGGGTTTGATATTAATCAACTTCGCATTACTGAGCTTATAAAAGGTTATGATAGAACCCAAGAGATGACAGTGGAAGAACTTAAATCATCTAAAGGATTAAGTTTTTCAATGGATATTAATGTACTGCAGTCTTGTAATGTTTTTATAGTTACAGTCCCAACCCCTATTGACAAATATAAAAAACCAGACCTGAAACCATTAATTTCGGCAAGTAAGACAGTTGGAAGTATCCTAAAAAAAGGAGATACTGTCATTTATGAATCAACCGTTTATCCTGGATGTACAGAAGAAGATTGTGTTCCTGTTTTAGAAAAAGAAAGTGGACTGAAATTCAATGAAGACTTTTTCTGTGGATATTCTCCAGAAAGAATTAACCCAGGCGATAAAGTAAATACGCTCACTAAAATTAAAAAAGTAACCTCTGGCTCTACTCCCGAAATTGCTGATTTTGTAGATGCTTTATATAGCTCAATCATTGAAGCAGGCACTTATAAAGCAACCTCAATGAAAGTTGCAGAAGCCAGTAAGGCCATTGAAAATGCACAAAGAGATGTCAATATTTCTTTTGTGAATGAGTTAGCCTTAATCTTTGATAAAATGGGTATTGATACCTCAGAAGTATTAGAAGCCGCAGGGTCAAAATGGAATTTCTTAAAATTTAAACCAGGTCTTGTTGGAGGACATTGTATTGGAGTTGACCCATATTATTTACTTCATAAATCAGAAAGTCTTGGTTATTATCCACAAGTTATTCTTTCAGGAAGAAGAGTGAATGATAATATGGGAATATTTGTAGCGAATAAACTGATTAAGCTATTAATTAAAAAAGGACATAAAATAGAAGGAAGTAATGTCTTAATATTAGGCGTCACCTTTAAGGAAAATTGCCCAGATATTCGTAATTCAAGAGTAGTTGATGTATATAATGAACTAAGAGAGTTTGGGATAAATGTAGATGTATATGATACTTGGGCTGATAAGCATGAGGTTAAAGAAGAGTATGGAATTGACTTGTTAGAAAAGGTTGAAAAAAAATACGATGGAATTTTATTAGCTGTTTCACATGATGAGTATACTTTACTTAACTTAGAAAATTTCAAAAATAAGAATGCAGTAGTATTTGATATAAAAGGTGTATTAGATAAATCATTAGTTGATGCAAGGCTCTAATTGCTTGCCGTTTAATAGATTTATTTATAGTTATTTTTAATTTACTTGATTGATTATTAGGCGGTTGTGTAACAACATTTGGACTGTGTGAAAATATTGTTTTGTCTTAGCCATATTCATTTATTACCTTTGTAAATAAGTGATTTTATTCTAAATTTTAGAATAGATATATCAATATATTACTATTTTAAAAGACTAAATTAGCTTATCCATAAACTATATTAAGATTTAATGAAAAAAGCACTAATTACAGGTATTACTGGCCAAGACGGAGCATATTTAGCAGAGTTACTACTTTCAAAAGGCTATGAAGTTCATGGAATTAAGAGAAGAAGTTCTTTAATTAATACTCATCGTATAGATCATCTTTACGAAGATTTACACGAAAATGATGTTCGTTTCATTCTTCATTATGGGGATTTAAGTGATTCAACGAATATCATTAGAATTATTCAAGAAGTACAACCTAATGAAATTTATAACTTGGGAGCCATGTCTCATGTGAAAGTTTCTTTTGATGAACCAGAATACACAGCACAAGTGGATGGTATTGGTACTTTAAGAATTTTAGAAGCAGTAAGGCTATTAGGTTTAACAAAGAAAACCAAAATTTATCAAGCATCTACGTCTGAACTATATGGTTTAGTACAAGAAGTTCCTCAGTCAGAAACAACTCCATTTTATCCACGTTCTCCTTATGCTGTCGCTAAATTGTATGGTTATTGGATAACCGTTAATTATCGTGAAGCTTACGATATGTTTGCAGTTAATGGAATTTTATTTAATCATGAATCTCCTTTAAGAGGAGAAACATTCGTTACACGTAAAATTACAAGAGCAGTATCACAAATTGCCTTAGGACAACAAGAACGATTATATCTTGGCAACTTAGATGCACAAAGAGACTGGGGGCACGCTAAAGACTATGTTGAGGCAATGTGGTTAATCTTGCAACAAGAAGTTGCAGAAGATTATGTAATTGCTACAGGAGTAACTACGAGAGTACGAGAGTTTGTAAGAATGTCTTTTGCTTATTTAGGCATAGAGGTTGTCTTTGAAGGTGAAGGTGTAGATGAAGTTGGAAAAGTAGTTGCTTGTCATAATAATGAATACCAAGTAGAAATAGGTAAAATAGTTGTCTCAGTTGATGAAAAATATTTCCGACCAACCGAAGTCGAACTATTAATAGGTGACCCAACAAAGTCAATGACTAAATTAGGCTGGACTCCTAAATATGACTTAAATGCTTTGGTAGATGATATGATGCAAGCCGATATTGCTATTTTTAAAAATAAATAATTTGAAGGCAGTTTTTACCATATTTTTATCTTCTATTTTTTTTAATCTCTTTGCTCAAAGTGAAGAGGTAAAAAGAGAGATTAAATATACTGCAGAGATAGGAACGATATTGTCCACAAATGGTGAAACGCCTTTTTGGTTACGAGCAAACCAATATGGAATTGTTCCCTCTCAATCACCAATTTTGACGCTCAGAGGAACTATAAGTTCTGATTATAAAAAAGCAATTACCAAAGAAGACCATTATAAATTATCAAAATTTGATTGGGGATATGGATTGAATGTAGTGGGGAATATAGGAAATGAAAATCAAGTATTGATCCCCGAAGCTTATGTAAAAGCCAAATATGGTGCTTTTGAAATTTACGCAGGAAGGCGAAAAGAAATATTTGGATTAGTAGATACAACACTATCATCGGGTTCATATATTTGGTCGGGAAATGCAATGCCGATACCTAAAATTCAAATCTCAACGCCTAATTTTGTCCCTTTAGGATTTACCAAAAGCTTTTTATCTTTCAAAGGTAATTATGCACATGGGTGGTTTGAGAATAATCGGACTGATGTGAAAAACTTTTATTTACATCAAAAAAGTTTGTATTTTAGATTAGGAAAGCCTGATTGGAAATTCCATTTTTATGGAGGCTTTAATCATCAAGTGCAATGGGGAGGAGAATTATTGTATCCAGATCCGAAAAATCAATCAGGAATAGGTGGTAAAGTGGGCTCGAGCTTTAATGATTATACTAACGTTATCTTAGGTAGGAGTTTGGGAGCGGAAGGAGATACAAGTAAGGTTGGAGGATACGAAGCCACAAACCGCTCTGGAAATCATTTAGGAACTCTTGATTTTGGATTTGATGTAAGTATGAAATCGTTCTCAATTTTGATTTATAGACAAAGCATTTTTGAAGATGGTTCTTTGGCTTATTTAAGTAACATTACTGATGGATTGAATGGAGTATCTATTACCAATAAAAAAAAAAATGATTCAAAATTAAGGTTGCAAAAAGTTGTTTTTGAGTATTTAAATACTTTAAGTCAAGGTGGTGCAATTGGTTCTTATAACACTAATTCTCGCCTTAGAGGAGGAGATAATTATTTTAATAATGGTGTTTATAGAGACGGTTGGTCATATAATCAAACGTCCATAGGAACGGCATTTATCAATAATACTTCAATTATTATTACTAATGCTCCAAATTTATTTTTTAATAATAATCGAGTTGAAGCATTTTATTTGGGAATTTTTGGCACTATTAATAGTAGTATAAATTCAGAAATTAGAATTTCAAATAGCAGAAATGCTGGAACTTATCCATATCCACTTGTAAAAGTAAAAAATCAATTCTCAGGTCTGATGAGTTTAAATTACTCACCATCATTTTTGGAAAACTCAATGGTAAAGTTGTCTGTATCAATGGATAATGGCGAGTTTTATAATGATAATTATTGTTTTCATTTAGGGTTAAAAAAGAATTGGTAACTAAGGTTTTAATTCAAATAGACTCACATAAAAAAGAATAATCTTAAATAGTAATGAATAAAATAAAATTTGTAATTATAGGATGTGGTAGAATAGCTCAACGTCACGCTGAACACATAGTTAAATTTGGAGAACTTGTAGCAGTTTGTGATAATAATGTTAAAAAAGCCAAAGCATTATCTGAGAATCATGGAGGGGTAAGTTATTATACCGAGTTATCAGAACTACTTCAAAATGAAAAGGAAGTCGATATTGTTTCTATTTGTACACCTAATGGATTACATGCCATTCATGCAATCGAAGCCTTGAAAAACGGCTTCAATGTATTGTGTGAAAAGCCAATGGCGATAAACGTTCATGATTGTGGTGAAATGATTAAAGCAGCAGAAAAAGCCAATAAAAGACTATTCGTTATTAAACAAAATCGTTTCAATCCACCAGTAGAAGCAGTTAAAAAAGCCATTGAAACTGGAAAATTAGGAAAAATATATAGCGTTCAGTTGAGTTGCTTCTGGAACAGAAATGAAGACTATTATGCTCATTCTTGGAAGGGTACTAAATTGATGGATGGAGGAACTCTTTATACTCAATTTAGTCATTTTATTGACCTCCTATATTGGATGATTGGTGATGTTAAAAAAGTTCATTCTTTTAACAATAACTATGCTCATAAAGGGATTATAGAATTCGATGATACTGGTGTTGCTATTTTAGAGTTTTATAACGGAGTAATAGGTACTATGAATTATACTGTAAATAGCTACGATAAAAACATGGAAGGTTCTTTAACTATCTTTGGCGAAAAAGGTACTGTAAAAATTGGAGGGCAGTATTTGAATGAATTAGAATACCAAAATATTGAAGATTATAAAATTGAAAACCTTGCCGAAGGAAATAAATCAAATAATTATGGTACATATCAAGGGTCAATGTCTAACCATGATAAAATCTATGAAAACGTTGTTGATGTATTGTTAAATAATGCTTCAATTTCAGCAAACGGTTTTGAAGGGTTAAAAACGGTTGAAATAATAGATAAAATATATAGTGCTGCTGCCCATGAATCCAAAAATGCTTGATGTTGGAATTAAAGAGGTTACATTTGGTAATAATGTAACTGTTATTAATCCATGTAATATATACGGTTGTGAAATTGGTGATAATACTTTTGTTGGTCCCTTTGTAGAAATCCAGAAAGATGTTTCAATTGGTAAAAACTGTAAAGTTCAATCCCATAGTTTTATTTGCGAATTAGTAACAATTGGTAATGATTGTTTTATTGGTCACGGTGTCATGTTTATCAATGACTTATTTTCTGAAGGTGGACCTGCGAGAGGAGATAAAACAAAATGGAGGTCTACTCTTATTGGAAATAATGTTTCCATTGGAAGTAATGCAACAATATTACCTGTTTCAATTTGTGATAATGTTGTGATTGGGGCTGGAGCAGTTGTGACCAAGGATATTATTCAATCGGGTATATATATTGGTAACCCTGCTAAGCAAAGAAAGAAAATATGATAAAGCCAAGTATAAGTAAGAATATGTTGTTTGCAATTATTCAATTTTTAGTTTTTTTATTGGGAAACTTTTTCTTGTATCGTTACATCAACTTGAAACTTGGTGTTGAGCAGTTAGGTGTTTGGTCAATAGTTACAAGTGTCTCATCCTTAATAAGTGCAGGTCTTATAAATTTTAATGCAAGTATTGTTCCCTTAATAGCAGATGCTAAAACAAAAAAAGACAATGTTACATTTGACAATCTTATTTTTACAGGATTTTCAATGTCTTTTATAGTGTCATTACCAATGATTATTTTAATATATTTTATATTAAAATATGGATTAATATATTTTGTAAACGAAGATAATCTTTATCAAGAAAGTATAGTATTAATGCCTTTCATTCTACTCTCTATTTGGATTTCTAATATTAGCTCAATAATTATAGGTTTTATTGAGGGGTTGAATTATACCTTTGTCAGAAGTATTATATTAATTATTGGATTTTTGGTTTTTGTAATATTTAATTTTTTTTTACTTCCAAAGTATGGTATTGTAGGTGCTGCGTATGCTCAAATTATTCAATTTTTATTAATTTGTTTTTTAGGGTTGCTATTTTTGTTTAAAAAAATCAATCTTTATTCTATACTAATTAGTAATAAAGTATGCCTTACAACTATCAAAAAAATATTATTGCCGAGTATGAATTACCAAATGTCAAGTTTAGTGATGCTATTTTTTGATCCAGTTACAAAGTTAGCATTGTCTAAGTTTGGAGGGATTTCAACTGTAGGGTACTATGAAATGGCAAATAAATTAGCCATGCAATTAAGAAACCCTTTTTTATCAATATTACAAGTTACTATTCCTATCTTTGCTTCATTCAATGCTAAATTATTCATTGCAGAACAGGTGAAGTTATATAAGATTTTATTCCGATTCTCCTTCTTAGGTTACTCTTTTGCTGCAATGGCACTCATTACACTTTTACCATCAGTATCTAAATTTCTTATAGGAGAAGTAAATACTGAGTTTATTTTTATTTGTATAACCTTGATAATAGGCTGGCTTTTCAATTCTTGCGTAAATCCTGCATATTATTATAATATTGCTGTGCAAAAAATATCTTTAAACACATTTTGTCACATTATTATGGCATTATCGAATTTAATACTTTGTTTTGTAATAGGTACTATTGATGGAAATTTTACAATACTTGCACCATCTTTTTCATTAATAATTAGCACATTATTTCTTCTTTATAAACATGAAGGAAGTTTTTATAAAATCATGTTATTATTTAACTTAAAAGATTTTATTGTCGTATTTATGATAGTTGTTGAAAGTTTATTTATGCTTTATTTAATAAAATATAAATTAAATGAAACAAAATATATTTTCTTTTGCGTAACAGTTTTTGGAATAATTTTAGTTACAGGATTCAAAATATATATGAGAGAATTTATTTCAATATTTTATTCCATTAGAAAAATAGACAAATAAAAAAGTATTAATTATAAAACATAAGAAAATGAATATTATTAATAACGTATTAGATAAGATTAGAATATATAAGGCTTCTAAAAGAGCAAATTCAATAAAAATAGGGTCATTTGAAGAAAAATATAAATCAGTGTTAAAGTGGGAAAAAGATGGAAGTCCTGTGCCACCGCCACCGTTTGTTAAACAATATTTTATTGAAAAATACCAAAAAGAACTAAAATATAGTATACTTGTTGAAACGGGTACATATCTCGGTGATATGATAGAAGCTCAAACAAATAATTTTAAAAGAATTATATCAATTGAACTTTCGGAAACGTTGTGGAAAAGAGCAAAAAAAAAATTCAAGGCTTTTCCACACATTGAATTGATCAAGGGAGACAGTAGTCTTGAATTAAGTAAAGTATTAAGAACTATTAATGAACCTTGTATTTTTTGGCTTGATGGTCATTATTCAGGAGGATTTACAGCACTTGGAAATAAAATATGCCCGATATACGATGAACTAAAAGCTATACTTACAAGTGATTTTTATGAGCATTTATTACTGATTGATGATGCAAGATTATTTATAGATAAAGATGATTATCCTACAGTAGATGAAGTTGTAAACTATGTTAAAAATTATTATCCTCATTCATTTTTTAGAATTGCACATGATACCATTTATATTGTGCTCAAGTTAGATTAATATCTCGAACTAAAAATCATTTTCATTATCAATAAGTTTTTAAAATATGAACATATACATTAAATCGTTTAACCGCCCATTTTACTTAGACAGATGTATTCGTTCCATAAAGTTTAATATATCTAACTATACGAATATTATTATTTTAGATGATGGAACATTAAGTAAATATATTAAAAAATTGGAAGAAATACATCCAGATGTTAAATGGATTTCTTCTGGAGCAGATGATAATAAATTTGAACTTTTAAGGAATGAGCAATTTGAGGAAATAAAACGCAAATACATCGAACCTGCTGAGTTTTGGTTCAATGAATTGTTGAATGAAAATGGAGATTATTTTCTTCTTTTAGAAGATGATGTATGGCTTGTTCAATCATTGAATTTAGAATTAATTAAACATAACCTAATCAATAATAATTGTGTTATTCTAAAATTTTGGTGGAATATTTTAGAACAACCCTTAGAAAGTGAAAAAATAATTTATTTGCCTAATAATAATGAAGTAAATTACTTCAGTTCATCATTATGTGATTTGTCTAATATTGGGATATTCTGGATAGTAGCTTTCGCCATATATAGAAAAGATTTTTGGTTAAATAATTTCAAAAAGGTGAAAAGAATGGGAGACGAGCAAACTCAGTTTCTGAATGCGTTTAAATTCATTAGAGAACATAGAGAGTGTTCTTTTGCAAAAACAAATATTAGATTTATTCATCAAGGATGGGCAGTACCTGGAAGATCAACACCGGAATATTATGATAAAGGTTTAAAACAGCATTTGTTTATGGATGCACTAAATGAAAGCTGGTACAATGATGAAATAGATATTATGCAAAATTACCCATTTGATTTTGAAGAAACATATTTAGTTCCAATACTAGGAAAACATCTTTCTGAAGAACTAATTAATGTCTGGTTAGATTGGAAAAAGAATGATGTTATATATTCATATTAAATGTAAAATAAATGTTAAGTGTTATTTGCTTTTCTAAAGAGAGACCTCTACAGTTACATGCATACTTGGAGAGCCTTATTTATTATTCTGGAATTAAACAAGAATTCATTAATGTATTATATGTTGAATCTGAAGACATAAAATATGAAAGTGTAATTAATCAATTTAGCGACATTCGGTGGGTAAAGGAAAAAGATTTTTATTTAGATTTATTAAATATAGTAAATAAGTCTGAAAATTTTATACTTTTTGGTTGCGATGATGTTTTCTTTAAGGATTTTTTTGATGTAAACGATTGTATTAGACAACTTACATTGAATAATAATCTTTTTGGTTTTAGTTTAAGATTAGGGCATGGAATTAACTACCTTCCGAAGGTGAACATAATAGATAATAAATATCTTTTATGGGATTGGCAACATATTAATAATGAACATATTCACTGGAATTACCCTTGGGACGTAAGTGGTTCAATTTACAAAAAAAGCACAGTTTTGATCTATTTAACAGGTAAAAAAGAAATAATAAACCCTAACAGATTTGAATCATTTTTAGCCTCTTCAATAAGTAAAGAAAAGTCTTCTTATGCTTCAATGTTAAGTAGTTTTAAAAATAGCAAATGTCTGACGTTAACCATTAATAGGGTTCAAGATGAATTTCCCAATGATTTTGATTCGTCACAACAAAGTGATCTTATATTTCTGCATCAGAAGTATGAGTCTGGGCATAAGTTAGATTGGTATAAATTTATAAAAAGTAATAACAACGATATTCACGTAGGAGCGGAATATTTTTCATTAATAGATAAAAATTCTACCCCTCCAGAATCGGTATTAACAATAAAAAATTATGCTGACGATAAGAATAGTAGCTATATAGAAGACAATATAATTATTAGTTTGAAGATATATGTCTGGAGATTTATAATATTTATCAAAGAAATAGTAAGAAATTTATTACCCAGAAAGTTACTAAAATCTCTTAGACCATTTGTTAAATATATACAGTTAAAATAAGTTGATTTATAAATATTTTGTTCTTGTTAAGTCGAAATTTAGTAGAAATGAAAATACCTTTTGTTGATTTAAAAGTTCAATATCAATCAATAAAAAAAGATATTGACTATGCAATTGCTTCAGTAATAGAAGATACAGCCTTTATCAAAGGCAAATACGTACAACAATTTGAAAAAGAATTTTCAGAATTGTACGGAGTGAAACATTGCATTGGAGTTGCAAATGGTACAGATGCCATATACATCATAATGAAAATGTTGGGGATTAAAGAAGGAGACGAAGTTATTACAGTTGCCAATAGTTGGATTTCAACCTCAGAAACTATCTCTCAAACTGGAGCTACCCCTATATTTATTGATGTGGATGAATATTTTACTATTGATGTTTCAAAAATAGAAAGTAAAATTACCCATCGTACAAAAGCTATAATGCCAGTACATCTATACGGACAAATGGCTGAAATTGATACAATCAAACAAATTTGTGAAAAGTACAATCTGTATCTAATAGAAGATTGCGCTCAATCGCATTTCTCTGAATATCAAGGTAAAAGAGCAGGATTGTTTGGAATCGCCTCAACGTTTAGTTTTTTTCCAGGCAAAAATTTAGGAGCTTATGGAGATGCAGGTTGTATTCTTACTAATGACGATTCATTGGCAGAAAAATGCAGAATGTATTCAACACATGGTGCATTAGTAAAACATACTCACATTATTGAAGGAATCAATAGTCGTTTAGATGGCTTACAAGCAGGCATATTGTCTGCTAAGTTGCCATACATATTGAAGTGGACTGCAGAACGTAATCAAAAGGCAGATTTATATAATAAATATTTAGCAGGAATTGAAAACATAGAATTACCTAAAGTACGTCCGAATACAAAACATAGTTATCATTTGTACGTAATTAAGGCGGAAAGAAGAGATGAGTTAAGAGCATTTTTGCAAAGCAAAGAGATAGCCTGTGAAATTCATTATCCAACACCGCTACCTTTTATGAAAGCCTACGAGTATTTAAAAATTGATAAAAATGATTTTAAAGTAGTTGAAGAAAATCAACAAAAAATACTTTCACTTCCAATTTACCCTGAATTGAGTGAGGATCAAGTCTTGTATATCTCTAATAGTATAAAGGATTTTTATGAAGTCTAATCAATAACTCTAAACTAACAAATCTATGTGTGGAATAGCAGGAATAGTTTACAAAAAAAAACTGCCTTATGAATTAGTTTTAGAGTCCATAAAAAAAATGACTGATGCTGCCAAGCATCGTGGACCTGACGGCGAAGGACATTTTATAGATAATAATGTAGCATTGGGGCATAGAAGATTAGCTATTCTTGACCTTAGCATAGCTGGGAAACAACCAATGTCTTGGCTTGATAAATATTTTATTACCTACAATGGAGAGATTTATAATTATATAGAAATAAGGGAAGAACTCAAACTCTTAGGATATAATTTTAAATCTGATAGTGATACCGAAGTTATATTAGCAGCATACGATGAATGGGGAGACAATTGTGTAAATAAATTTAATGGAATGTGGGCATTTGCAATTTATGATAAAGTGAAAAATATCGTATTTTGCTCACGGGATAGATTTGGGGTGAAGCCTTTTTACTATAAGTTAACTGAAGACTGTTTTTTATTTAGCTCTGAAATCAAACAAATATTGAGTACCAATGATAGAAAGTTTGTAATAAATGATACAGTTGCTATAAATTATTTGGTTTCAAATATGATGGATTATGACGACCAAACCTTTTTTAAAGGTATTCGTAAGCTATTAGGAGGACATAATTTAATTTATAATTTGTCGAATAATACATTTGAAATTAATAAATATTATGAGATAAGGATATCCAAAGAAATTACCAATCTTAACGAAGAAGATTCTATTAATCTCTATAAAAAAATATTTGAACAATCTGTAAAATACCGTTTACGTTCTGATGTTAAAGTTGGAACCTGTTTAAGTGGTGGTCTTGATAGTTCATCTATTGCAGCAATTGCCAATAAATTAAATAAACAAAGTACAGAACAACCATTTGCTGCCATAACTGCTCAAAGTATTCAAAAAGAATTTGACGAATACCAATATGCAAAAATTGTTTCAGACTCGTTAAACTTAGATTGGTATATAACTAAGCCTGAAACAAGCACTTTCATTGAATATTTAGATAAAGTTATTTATACACAAGAATATCCATTTATTGGACCTACGGTATTTATGCAGTACTTTGTAATGAAAATAGCCAAAGAATCAGGTGTGACTGTACTTTTAGATGGACAAGCTGCCGATGAGTCATTATTGGGATATATTAGATACATCCCAACTATCTTATATCAAAATGGATTATTGAATTCTCTCAAAATAATTAAAAAAATAAAAGAAAACTATCATCTATCATACCTTGAAATAGTTAAAAATATTCTATATTTTACAAATCCATCACTTCGTCGTTTAAAACAACTTAATAGTTTCAATACACTAAAAAGTGAGTATGAAAATTTAGTAAATGTAAATATTTTAAAAGAATATGGGAAAGCATATAAAAACGTTACAGATTTACAAAAATTAGAAATCACAAAAACTCAAGTACCTTCATTGTTACGTTTTGAAGATAAAAATTCAATGGCTTTTTCAATTGAAACCAGACTGCCATTTATGGACTGGGAATTAGTTGAGGCAAGTTTGTCAATAAATAGTGCCTTCAAAATAAGAGATGGATGGTCAAAATGGATACTTAGAAAATCTGTTGATAAAGAGTTACCTGAAAGCATTGTATGGCGTAAAAATAAAATCGGATTTGCGGCACCTATTGATGAATGGATGAAAGATTTAATGCCAGAAATTGAAAAAAGCATTGACAGTTCTAAAATTCTAAAAAAATATTTTTCAAAAACTCCCAAGAACTTAAATATATATCAAATGTGGAGATTGTATAATTTATCAAAGTGGGAACAACTCTATCAAATACAAGCACAATAGGTTCAAATTCAAATGTAAAATATTCTGAGTTTTTGACGGAGTGGCTAATTCTACTAATTTGTTTTGGATACCCTATTCAGGCAATGATTCCTGTCTTATTGAAAGTAGATTCAACACCCATAAACCTCAGTTTTAGAGTAGTTTATCTATGTGTAAGTTTATATCTTATAATACATAGAAAAGTTAGAAACATAAAAATTTCAATGTTTGTTTTTATGTTGTTTTGGATGGTTTATAGTTATAGGATTATTAGTGATATTAGTTTTAAAGGAAAAGTTTTTTTAAATACAGATGCATTCTATGTCTATTCTTTTGCTTTCGGCATGTGTTTAATACCAACCATTTCGATATTTTTAAACTCTAAATTTATATATTTACCAAGAATAACAAAAAATCTGTTTTGGGTATTATTAATTGCTAATGTCTGTATCATTACAAATCTTTTACTTTTTTCTACCGACGGTATATTCAGTATGTTCTTGACAAGAGCATATGCCAATGTCGAAATAAATGGAGAAACGGTACAGATTATTAATCCAATTACAATTGGACAATTTGGTGAATTACTGAGTCTATTATCAATATTTTTTTTGCTTTTTAAGAATGAATCAAAAATAGTATTCCCCAAATATATTTTATTAATGAGTTTATTTATTGGAGTAATTAATTTGATATTGGGTGCTTCAAGAGGTCCGCTACTTTTTTTTGTTATATTATTATTTTACATTATTTTCTTTTTTTTTAAATATAAGAACTTATCTATTAATTTTTTGGGTAAATTCTTATTCTATATTCTTATTTTTATCTCTTTTTTTAGCTTTTTCATTAATACATATTTAAGTGATATAGATTTTGAAATAGTAAACCGATTAAATGTTTCTTTGGAATCAACACAAGAAGGGCAGAAAGAGGACAGAGATTATATATGGGCAAGTGCTTGGAGGCAATTTACTGATAATCCAATATTTGGAGACAGTTTCGTTGCAGACTATGAAGAGTCCACAATGAAAGCACATACATACGCACACAATTTATTTTTAGATGTTTTAATGTCAACTGGTTTAACAGGGATAACTTTGATAATACTATTGTTTTTTACAACAGTTAACAATTTTTTTAAATTTAATACAGAGCAAAAAAAAATAGTGTTTCCACTTTGGATAGCTTTACTTGGATATTTTCTTCTCTCTTTAACTTCTGGAGGTGTATTCTTGGCTTATCCATTGTGGATAATGGTTGCACTTATTTGTTCAATACCCCAATATGCGAATAATTAGTATTAACGTTCACTATCAAGATAAACTCGGTTATCAAGACTATTATTTAGGATTAGAATGGAAAAAGATGGGTCATGAAGTACACTTTATCTCGTCTGATGTTCATTTTGACTATCCTGATTATGATAATACCGTAAAACACATTATTGGAGATAAACATGTCGGAACTGGTATCTTTTTGAATGATTATAATGTTCCTATACACCGCCTAAAAGGAACGCCTCGAAGATATACTGGCTTAATTTGGTTAAAAGGATTTGAAAAAAAAATACTTGAATTGAAACCAGAATTAATTGTATCACACGGAATTCTCAGTTGGCAATCTATTAGGCTTTTGTTTCTTTATAAGAAATTAAACTGCTCGATTATTTTTGACGACCACACTACCTTAAATTTAGTTCGCAAAAGTAAACTATCCGCTATTTTATTTTGGGTATTCAGGATACTCTTTGCTAAAAGATTTATGAAAGTTGCTCATAAATTAGTAGGTATTTCAGAAACTTGCATTGATGTAATGCGGGATAATTTCGGCATTGTTGGTAACAAAGTAGAAATGATTCCATTAGGTACTGACATTAATATCTTTAAGAAAAGTGAACAACTAAGAATTGCTTATAGAAATGAACTCGACATCAAAAATGATGAGATATTAATTGTATATACAGGTAAAATGTATGAAGATAAAAAAGTTCATCTTATCTTTGAAGCCTTAAATGACGAGAGTGTTTTGAATAAAAAAATCGTAATTCTTTTAGTGGGGGACGTTGCCAAAACATACAAAGCTAAACTTGACGATGCTATTAAAAAGAGTAAAAACAGGGTTATTATAAAAAAAGCAGTATCAATTGACCAACTACCAGCAGTTTATAATGCCGCAGATATTTCTGTTTGGCCCGACCACACTACCAATAGTACCATTGATGCTTCTGCTTGTGGATGTGCTATAATTTGTAGCCATTTTATGCCAGAGAGAGTGAAATACAAAAATGGAATAATGATTGAAGGCGGTAATCTCTTAGCGTTGAAGGATGCCCTTACACAATTGATAAATAATGAAAAATTAAGAAATGAAATGGGAATGCAAGGAGAAAAGTATGTGGAAGTTGAGTTGAGTTGGAATGCAATTTCTAAAAAATTTATTGTTTAAATATGAGAAAAATAATAAACTTTTTTTTGAATAAATTAATAAGCCCTAATCTTAGATATAAAAGAAATCTTAGTATTGGAAAGGATACAGTTTTTCTAAATAATTTTAATATAGTTAATCCCAGTTTTAATCAAGTAGATATTGGAGAGGAATCAATTATAGGAGCATCAATAATATTCGAAAGTACAGAAGGAAATGTGTCAATTGGTAACAGAGTTTATATTGGTGATAGTACAATAATTTGTAAAAGTAAAATAACATTTGAAAATGATATATTAGTTGCATGGGGTGTTACATTTTACGATCATAACTCTCATTCTTTGAACTATAAAAGTCGGCAAAAAGATATTCGTCAAGTTCTTTACGACTATAAATATCATAATGGCAATTATTTAATAAATAAGGATTGGTCTGATGTTGAATCTCGCCCTATTGTTATTAAAAATAATGTTTGGATAGGGATGCATTCATTTATTATGAAAGGCGTAACAATAGGAGAAGGGGCAATTGTTGCTGCGGGAAGCGTAGTAACAAAAGATGTTCCACCTTTTACGATAGTAGCAGGTAATCCTGCAAGAATAGTAAAACAGATTGATAAATATGAGTAAAATGACTTGGGAAGAAACAGTAATTCATTTTCGGTCGCAACCTAAAAACAAACAAATTTCAAGGGATGCGTACTTAGAGGAAGATTTAATCGATAATATCGAAAGATTCAAGAATAGTGAAGAATGGGCAGAAACCTTTAAAGAAATATCTTCATTAATTCCAAATAAAAAAACTATCAAAGTTTTAGATATTGGAGCAGGTAATGGTATATCATCTCTTGCATTTGCGTTGAATGGTTATGAAGTAACGGCTTTAGAACCTGACACGAGTAATACCGTAGGAAGTGGGGCAATTAAGTTTTTAGCAAGTCATTATAAACTAAATAATATAACCATAATAGAGGCATTTGGCGAAAATTTGCCATTTGAAGACGAAAGCTTTGATATTGTTTATGGAAGACAAGTAATGCACCATGCTCATCATTTAGACAATTTTCTTAAAGAAGCAGCTCGAGTTTTGAAAAAAGGAGGGTTTTTGATGACTGTACGTGACCATGTGATCAAAGATAAAAAAGATAAAGAGCTTTTTCTTAAAAGTCATCCCTTACATGAATACTATGGTGGGGAGAATGCATTTCTATTCCGTGAATATGAGGGAGCTATTTTAAACGCAAATTTAATCATAAAAAAAATATTGTCACCCAGTCAATCCACTATCAATTATTCGCCTTGGAGTAAAAAAAGAGTTTCCGAACTTATTACTAATAAATTCGGAAAATCATTCTGTAATTTAATAACAGTAAATTTACTGTGGAAAGTAAACCAATATCGTTTAGAAACATTGCCTGGGAAATTATATAGTTTTATTGCTTTAAAAGAATAGTATGAATGTCCTCATTATAGGTTCAAAAGGTTTCATCGGTTCTCACGTTCTTAAAACGTTTGTTCAAGAATCCTCTTTTTTTGTTTTTGGTTGCGATGTCATTCAAGATTATGATACTCCTAATTATCAAGTCATTGATGCTACAAATGCCGATTTCTCAGAGGTGTTTCAGCAATATAAATTTGATATTTGTATTAATTGCTCAGGAGCGGCAAGCGTTCCAGATTCAATCTTACACCCACTAAGAGATTTTCAGTTAAATACAGTGAATGTCTATAAACTGTTGGAGGCTATCCACCGCTTTTGTCCCACTTGCCGATACATCAATATTTCGAGTGCTGCAGTTTATGGAAATCCAAATTCATTGCCTATTGTTGAGTCTCAGTACTTGGCACCACTGTCTCCTTATGGTAAACACAAACTCTATGCTGAACAAATATGTGAACAGTTTACGGAGTTTTACGGAATAGACACTTGCTCATTAAGAGTTTTTTCAGCTTACGGCGTAGGTTTAAAAAAACAGTTGTTTTGGGATTTGTTTAATAAGAGTAGAAATACAGAGCAAATTGAGTTGTGGGGAAGTGGAAATGAATCACGAGATTTTATTGAAGTAGGAGACATTGTTGAAATTATAAAATTATTAATCATTCCACCCAAGTTTGCCTTTCCGATTCTGAATGTAGGAAATGGTAGAGAATGGAAAATTAAGGATGTAACTGAACTATTCTTCGAAGTATTAGGCCGAAATATAACTGTAGATTTTAAGGGTGAACAAAGAGCAGGAGACCCCCAAAATTGGCAAGCAGATGTATCCAGATTGAAAACTATTGGATATGTAAGCAAAATTAACATCATCAAAGGGTTAATAAACTATTGTACATGGCTAAAGCAGATAGAAAAAGGATCGGATTTTTAATGATAAACGACGATTTGGGTGTTGTATATTACCTAAATAATATTGTAAAATCATTGTCTAATTTACCCGACAATGATAAACCATCAATAATCCTGTTTTATGACAATACAACACAAAAACATCTTAGTATTTTCAAAAATTATAATGATATAAAATTTGAAAAAACAGTTTACCCAAATTTATTGAAGTTGTACTTATTAAGTATAGTTACACAAACTAATTATTTCATTAATCGTTTGCAATCTACTCATTCGCTTGATGGCATTTTTCCAGTTAATGATCTTTTGTTTAAGAATTCCCTAAAGCGAACTAAATTAGTTGGGTGGATAACCGATTTTCAGCACAAGTTTTATCCGAATTTTTTTAGCAGATTTAACAGATTTGTCCGAGAATTTAGGTTTAATAAGCTTCTCAAGAATGCAGATGATATTGTACTATCAAGTGAAGACACTAAATCTCACTTATTTAGATTTTACAAGCAAACGCATGCTTCTTTACACGTACTGAATTTTGTTTCACACGCAAATTTAATTCAATGCACTGATAGTGAGAAAGTCTTGGAGAAATATAATATTCTTAAACCATTTTTTATAGTTTCTAATCAATTTTATAAGCACAAAAATCATATCGTAGTTATAAAAGCAATTAAAAATATTGTTGATAAAGGGTACACAGATTTTGAGATTGTATTTACTGGCAAGAAGGAGGATTACAGGGATAAGACTTTTTACCCTAAAATTGAAAAGTTTATTAAAGAGTATAAAATTGAAAATAACGTAAAAATTTTAGGGCTAATCCCTCGAGAAGAGCAATTGTCACTCTTAAAAAGTTCAGTAGCTATTATTCAACCAAGTTTTTTTGAAGGATGGAATACCAGTATTGAAGATGCCAAAACTTTACAAAAACAGGTAATTTGTTCTGATATAGAAGTTCATGAAGAACAAATGGGTGATAAAGCCTATTATTTTAATCCAGAAAATGATTTGCAATTGGCTAATATATTAATGAGGCTTCTTTTAAAAAATATTAAAGTTCTACCTATCTTTGACAATTTCAATGATAGAGTTAACCAATTTAGTTCAAAGTTTATACAAATTTTTGATGAAAATTAGCATCATAACTGTCTGCTTTAATTCTGAAAGCACTATTCTTAGTACAATAGAGTCTGTCATAAACCAAAATTATAACAATATTGAGTATATTGTAGTAGATGGAGCTTCAAATGATAATACTTTAAATATCATAGATAAATTCCGTGATAATATCTCTCAATTTATTAGTGAACCCGATAATGGTATATATGATGCCATGAATAAAGGTATATACTTGGCTACTGGAGAAGTGATTGGTATTTTGAATTCTGATGATTTATTCTATGATAATAATATTATATCCTCAATTATGGATACTTTCAGGAATGATCAAAAAATTGATGCTGTATATGGAAACATGATGTATTTTAACTCTGAAAACCCTGAAAAAAGTGTCCGATTTTGGAAAACAGTTCCATTTTACGGTAATTTTTTTGAAGATGGATTCATTATGCCCCATCCAACTCTTTTTCTAAAAAAGGATATATATAAAAAAATCGGAACTTATTATCCCAATTTTAAAATAAGTTCCGATTACGAATTAATGTTAAGGGCTTTCAGAATATATAACTTTCAACCACAATATTTGAATAAAACTCTTGTCAAAATGAGGGTAGGTGGGGAAAGTACCAAAAGTATAAAAAATGTATTAATTGGTAATATTGAAATATATAAATCTTGGAAAATGAATAACCTTTCGTTACCCATTTTTTTCTATTTTAAACGATTTTTATTTAAGATTAACCAATTTTTTTAAGTTTCTATTGAAATAGTATAAGAAAGAAAAAAAACTTTTTAAAAATATGAAGATTTTTATAACAGGGGGGTCTGGTTTTATAGGAACTCATCTAATTCAATTGCTTGATTTGATGGGTTTATATGAAATAATAAATTATGACCTTAAAGACCCAAAAATTATTTCAAATGCAATATATATAAAAGGTGATATACGTAATGAAAGCCAAGTATTTAATGCCATGAGAAATTGTGATGTAATTATTCACTTGGCGGCAATTTGGGATGATTTTTCCTTAGACGAAAGTGAATATTTTTCAACAAACGTTGATGGAACTCAGAGTGTTATCAATGGAGCTAAGAGACATCATATTCATACTTTTATAAACTACTCGTCTGTATCAGTATATGGGGAAACAGAAGAAGAATGTATTGAAAAAATGACTAATTTAAAGCCTACTAATCCTTATGGAAAATCAAAACTTATGGCAGAAAAATTATTTGAAAACTGGTATAAAGAAAATTTAAACATCTCAGTAGTGCATTTACGTCCTTCAGTAGTATTTGGCAAGTACAACTATGGTAATATCTACCGACTCATTAATCAAATTAATTCGGGTTTTTATTTTAATATTCAAAAGAGCAAAAGTAGCCTAAAATCTATAACTTACGTTGAAAATTTAACAAATGCAACAGTATTTTTATTGGGAAAAATAAAAAAAGGAATAGAAATCTACAATTATTCGGATACACCTCACATGAATACTATGCAGATAAGTAATATTATTGAGAAAAGATTTGGGAAAAAAGCGGGTTTGGCAGTTCCTTATACTTTTGCTTTTGCCCTTGCTATTCCATTTGATTTAATTAGCAATTTAACAGGTAAAAATATTCCTATCTCTACTATGAGGGTTAAGAAATACTGTACTCAGACCTTAAATAACAGTGATAAAATAAAACTATTAGGGTATAAATCTGTATTTTCTTCAATAGAAGGATTAGAGAAGACGGTTGATTGGTATAAAACTAATAGGGGAAGTAACTGAACCTTTCTATTGCAAGTATTTGGTATTAAATTTGAACTAATTAATCTTACTCAAATAGAAACAACCAAATAATAAATTAAGAATTAAATTATAGCGATAAATGTACTTTCTCATTCAACTTTTTACTATTTTTGACTCAAGTAGATTGGATTTTTAATTTAAAAAAAAGAAACTGATGAAAAAATTAATACTTTTAGGGTTTATGGGCTTATGTACTATACCTGTTATTGCACAAACAATCACTGCACCAGTCGGTCAGTCTTTAACAATTACTAATCCTGTTGATATTACTATTGCAGGTGGAACATTAAATGTACCTAATGATGGTTCTTTTAATATTGGTGGGATCCCTGTAATAAGAATAAAATCGGGAGGAAACGTTTTTTTTGGTACAACTGCTGGTAATGCGTCTACTACTGGAAGTAACAACCTTTGCGTAGGTGATAGGGCAGGAAGAATACTCTCAACCGGAGGAGACAATTTGATTTTAGGTGGTGCTGCTGGATATTCTATCACTACTGGAAATACTAATGTCTTCCTTGGAGCAGTTGCAGGTTTTCAGAACACAAGTGGAAGAGATAATGTTTTTCTTGGATATAATTCTGGAGGTGCAAACGTTACTGGTCTAAACAACATATATTTGGGTAGCCAGTCAGGTAATACTGCAACGGGTGATTATAATACATACATTGGTTATGCGAGTGGGGCAAATAATCCCACTGGTTCTCAAAATACTTTTATTGGTCATTATGCAAATGGTACTTCAGGAGTATCAAATGCTGCAGCAATAGGAAATGGGGCATTTGCTTCTACAAGTAATAGTTTTATTCTTGGAAATATAAATAATAACGTAGGTATTGGTAATACCGCTCCCAATGCAAAATTAGAAATTACCGCCACTTCTGGTTCTGGATTAAGATTTACAAATCTTACTTCTGGGAGTGCTACAACACCTACAAGTGGATCTAATAAAGTATTAAGTGTTAATGCAAATGGAGACGTTATTTTAGTGCAATTAGCGGGTAGTGCTACAACAACTTCATCAAATCCAGTTGCTGAAAGCACTTGGAAAAATGCTGATGGTTATTTGTATAATAATAGCACAAACGGTGTTGTTATCAATGGTGCTGGTTTAGATGGGAATGCTCTTATCGTTAAAGGTGGTGTATTGTCTAAAGAAGTAAATGTTAAAGTAGAAGGTGCTGAATCTTGGCCTGACTATGTTTTCAAACCTTCTTATAAGAGAATGTCTTTAGAAGAAGTTGAGAAATTTATTGCTATCAACGGACACTTACCAAATGTAGCAAGTGCAACAGAAATGGCTGCAACTGGTAACAACTTGAATAAGACTGACATTAAATTATTGGAAAAAGTGGAAGAATTGACACTTTATCTTTTAGAAATGAAGAAAGCTAATGATGCTCAATCGGCAGAAATTCAGTCATTGAAGAAACAAATGAGTAAATTGAGAAAGAAGTAGTCACTTAGGTATGAGGTATAAGGTATGAGGTATAAAGTATTTACATAAAATACTAATCCCTGTTGCCTAATCTTAACACCTTTTAACTTAAAATCAGATGAGAACTTATCTAAAAATAGTTGGGATGTTCTTTTGTGTGATGTCGGTGAGAGTTGCTTCTGCTCAAGATGTAAACTTGAAAATTACTGATAACATCAATAAGACTACCAAACACGAGGTTGCAACTGAGAAAATCAGTGCTTCTAACGTGGTAAGCGAAGATTCAAAAGTTCATTATGAAGCTGGAAAGTCTGTAACCCTTTTGCCAGGTTTCTCGGCAAAGAGTGGAGCATCTTTCAAGGCAAGTATTGGAAAAATAGAAGCTTCTTCTAAAATTGCTGGTGCAGAAACAAGTGAAAAAGTAAGTATGTATGCTTACCCAAATCCATTTGAATCATCAGTAGAAATTGAATATTATGTTCCTAAAGCAGGAAAAATTAGCCTATCTATTACTAATATAATGGGCTTAAATATCGCAACTTTAGTTGATAATCAAGAAGTATCAGAAGGCAATCATACCGTTAAATATTCGGGAGAAGGAATTAATTCTGGAACTTACTTATATACATTAAAGACTGAAACGGGTGCTGTTTCTAAGAAATTATCTAAGAAATAGTTTTCAGAATCTTATTATTACTAAAGCTCAAGTATTTTACTTGGGCTTTGTTATTTGTAACCACTTAATAATTTAGAGTTTGTTTTAGAGTTTGTTTTCATTAAATTTGTTCAGTAATATAAATAATTAGATAATAATTTCAAAAGTAAGAATGTCAAAAATATTAATAACAGGAGGAGCGGGATTCGTGCCGAGTTCTTTGGCAGATCAATTAGTTCTTGATAAGAGTAATTTTGTAGTTTCGATAGATAATTTTTTGACGGGACACAAGAAAAATTTATGTTTATCAACAGAAAACTATCATTTTATTAAATGTGATGTGAACAATTATCAAGACTTATCGGCTATAATGTTGGCATATAAATTTGATTATGTTTTTCACTATGCAGCAGTTGTAGGTGTGAAAAGGACTCTTGAAAACCCTTTGATGGTATTACAAGATATTGAGGGTATAAAAAACGTACTGAATCTATCTAAAAATACTGGAGTTAAGAGAGTGTTCTTTTCATCTTCTTCAGAAGTGTATGGTGAGCCTGTTGAATTTCCTCAAAATGAGCATACAACACCCTTAAATTCTAAATTGCCTTATGCAATCGTAAAAAACATTGGAGAGGCATTTGTTAAATCCTTTAAAAAGGAGCATGATTTAGATTTTACAATATTCAGATTCTTTAATACTTATGGGCCTAAACAAAGCCCAGATTTTGTTATTTCAAAATTTATAAAATTAGCAAAAGCAAATAAAGATATTACGATCTACGGCGACGGCCTTCAGACAAGAACATTTTGCTTTATAGATGATAATTTAGATGCTACCGTTAGAATTTTGAATAATGATTTGATAATAAATGATGTTATTAATTTAGGCTCAGATATTGAGTTGACTATCTTAGATTTAGCTAAATTAGTTATTAAAAAGACTAACTCTAATTCAAAAATTATTCATTTGTCTGCTTTAGAGGAAGGGGATATGACTCGTAGAAAACCTGATAATACCAAAATGAAAGAAATTTTAGGGCGAGAATTATTGCCAATTTCTGATGGTATAGATAGGATTTTGGAGTTGTTTAATAGATAATTAAATGACTTGTTCTATTATTTTTTAATATAATTATGACCGAATTATACTCAATTATTATAATTACTTCACTATTACTCTTAGTCTCCCTATGTACATCCTATGGAGTTAATAACTTTTTTCTTAAAAATGCTTCATCTTTTGGTAAGAATAAGGGAGGTAGTCAAATTAGGTGGGCAAGTGCCGCAAAGCCCCCAGTTGGAGGAATGTCATTCTATGCAGTATTTATCTTATTAGTGGTTTTAATTACTGCATCAACTTATTTTAAGATCCTTAAATGGGATTCTAATTATCTAATATTAGGTTTACTATTACCTATGACCATAGGCTTTTTTGTTGGTTTAGCTGATGACAGTTATAACACAAGTCCGCTTGTAAAGTTTATAGGGCAGTTCCTTTGTGGTATTTTTTTTATAATCTCAGGCAATTCTATTTATATTTGTGATGTAAGTTGGGTTAATTACTGGTTTACGATGATTTGGGTGGTAGGTATGATGAACTCAATCAATATGTTGGACAATATGGATGGTGTTGTGACAAGTGTTTCTATCATCTCATTGTTAGTTGCTCTTGTGATTGTTTTTAAATTAGAGCATTTGAATTTAGTTGATATTGCCTTAATTATTGGGACGCTTGGAGCTTTAATAGGCTTTCTGTTCTTTAATTGGAATCCTGCTAAAATTTATATGGGTGATACAGGCAGCCAATTTTTAGGTTCATTTTTAGCATGGGTAAGTATCCAATATTTTTGGATATTTAGAGATGAAACAGATGGAGGTTTCCAAGCACATCAATTTTTAGTTCCCGCATTGGCATTTACCGTTTCATTAATTGATACCACAACCGTAACCATTAGACGGTTAGCTCGTGGCGTTTCTCCATTCGTAGGTGGACGTGACCACATTACACATCATTTTGCCTATTTAGGTTTTTCTGATAAAAACGTGGTAAGGATATTGATTGGAATTTCATTATTATCGGCATTTGTAATTTGGATAATATTGGATGATTTGAAAAATAATCATTGGAATTTCTATAAAACACTGTCAGTAGTATTTTACTTTGTCACCACTTTTACAATAATTCAATATTTTTATGAAACAGCTAAACAAAAAATGCCGAAAAGTGCTGCAAATAAGCAAAGTGTTTTATTAGTTGAAAAATTAGATGAAATAAATCAGTAGTAACATATCTTTTTGAAATAAAGAATTTTAGAAATCTCTGCTCCATAGGCAGAGATTTTTTTATTCCTTTAATTCGTAAGCTTCTCTAATGTCATTAATTCAACCTCTAAATGGTTTATCGTTATTGATTAACGGAAGTATATACAATTTGACGGAAGTCAAGTTTTTTCAATAAAAACCTCACCCCCTCCGTTGGAGAGGGGAGCATTCGACCTCTTTTTTCTCCCCTCTCCAACGGAGAGGGGTCGGGGGTGAGGTTTTGCGTCAAATAGTATATAATTCAGTTGATTAAAGTAATTATTTACGTATTTTCGGGACTAAATTCAATTCATCAATTCTAAAATCTATGTCAAAAATTACGAAGAATATTCTGACGGTACTTACTATATTTATTATAATAGGATTGTTTTTTTATCCCAAGATTAAGGCTTTTTTGCAGCCAAAAGAGGGAAATGTTAAGAAAGAAGTGGCAGGAGATAGTAAGGGAGGAGGGAAAACTTCGGTAATTGTAGCTATTATAAAACCGACTCGTCTTGATGATTTGGTAAATACCAATGGAACGATTTTACCCAATGAGGAGGTGGAAATCAGAAGTGAAATTTCGGGAAGAATTGTAACGCTGAATATCAAAGAAGGTGATTTTGTACGTAAAGGCACAACTTTATTGCACATCAATGATGAAGATTTACAGGCTCGTTTGAAAAAATTGGGTTTTAATAAAAAATTGGCAGAGGATAATGAAGCTCGCCAAAAAAGGTTACTCGAAAAAGAAGCAATCAGTCAAAGAGAATACGATATTGCTGTCAATTCCGTGAATACGATTTCTGCTGATATTGAAGACCTATCCGCTCAAATTCAAAAAATGACTTTAAAAGCTCCATTTGATGGAACGATTGGTTTTAGATTTGTCAGTTTAGGAAGTTATATCTCACCTACTACAAAAATTGCAACACTTACAAATACCAATCCCGCTAAAATTGAGTTCGCAATTCCTGCTAAATATTCCTCGATTGTAAAATCAGGAAGTAAAATTGATTTTACCGTTGAAAACTCTGAACAGAAATTTATAGGAACGGTTTATGCAATCGACCCTAAAATTGACCCTAATACTCGAACATTACAAATTCGTGCGATTGCCCCAAACCCCAACAGAAAATTAATTCCAGGTTCTTTTGCGAGAGTCGAGTTGGTATTGAAAAGTAAGGGTTCTGCCTTGATGATTCCGACAGAATCTGTAATCCCAGAATTGAAGGGAAATAAAGTTTTTATTGTTAAAAATGGAAAAGCTACACCGATGAAAGTTCAATTAGGCGTAAGAGGAGAAAAAACGGTTGAAGTAATTTCTGGTTTGGCTATCGGAGACACGCTGATAACTACGGGTATTATGCAAGTTAAACCTGATGGAGAAGTCGATATAAGAGAAGTAATAACTCCAATAAAGTAACGCAAATTTTAATATTACCTCAAAAATCAAAATATCTTTGAATTTTTGAGAAAGAGAACCTTCATCAATTTATAAAACATATCCAAAATTATGGCTTCTATCTCCGAAACCAGTATTAAACGACCCGTTTTGGCGGTTGTAATGTCTATTTTGATTATTTTATTTGGGGTAATTGGATATACTTACTTGGGTATCCGAGAATTTCCGAGTGTTGACCCGCCCGTTGTGACCGTCCAGACGAACTATACAGGTGCAAATGCAGATATTGTCGAGTCGCAGATTACTGAGCCTTTAGAAGAATCCATTAACGGTATTGCGGGTATTCGTACGCTTACGTCTTCGAGTAGAGACGGGCGTTCAACTATTTCCGTTGAATTTGATTTAGCCGTTGATATTGAAGATGCCGCCAACGATGTACGTGACCGTGTGGCTCGTTCATTAGCGAACCTTCCGAAAGACGTTGACCCACCCGTAGTGGCAAAAGCTGATGCAGACTCAAATCCCATTTATTTTATCAACGTGAAGTCTGAAAAACGAGATTTATTGGAGTTGAATGAATTGGTTACTCGTAATATCAAAGAGAAATTTCAGACGGTAGCGGGCGTAAGTTCAGTGCAAATTTGGGGAGAGAAAAAATATGCTATGCGTTTGAGAATTGACCCTGTAAAATTGTCTTCGTATCGCTTAACTGCTCCTGATATTGTGAGTGCTTTGACCAAACAGAATATCGAATTGCCTTCTGGGAGTATTGAGGGAGCAATGACCGAGTTGACTGTTCGGACACAAGGACGCTTGACGACTGCCGAAGATTTCAATAACCTAATTCTCCGTGAGGAAGCCGATAAGGTAGTAAAATTTAGTGATGTTGGTTTGGCAGAACTTGCCCCCGAAAACGAAAAGACTTTCTTCAAACGTGATATGACTCCGATGATTGCGGTGGCGGTAATTCCACAACCTGGAGCCAATCAGATTCAAATTGTGGATGATGTTAAGAAGAAATTAGTACAAATAGAAAGCACTTTACCTGATGACGTAGAAATTACTTTAGGTTTTGACTATACACAATTCGTCAGACGTTCCATTACAGAGGTTGAAGAAACTATCTTTATCGCCATTGGGCTTGTTGCCTTAATTATCTTCATTTTCTTGCGTGACTGGCGTTCAACGCTTATTCCACTAACGGCTATTCCCGTTTCATTGATTGGCGTATTTTTCATTATGTACGTGATGGGTTTCTCTATCAACGTGTTGACTTTGTTAGGAATCGTTCTTTCAATTGGTTTGGTGGTAGATGATGCTATTGTGGTTTTGGAAAATATTTATGCCAAAATCGAAGAAGGAATGTCGCCTTGGGATGCTTCTTTGGCAGGTTCAAAAGAGATTTATTTTGCCGTAATTTCTACAACTGTGACGTTAGCTGCGGTGTTTTTGCCTGTAATTTTCTTACAAGGAATTACAGGAAGACTTTTCCGTGAATTTGGGATTGTGGTGGCTGGTTCGGTAATTATTTCAGCTTTTGTTTCGCTTACTTTAACGCCAATGTTAAGTTCTAAAATTTTGAAAGGTGGACATCATCAGCCTTGGTTTTATAGAGTGACAGAACCATTTTTTCAAGGATTTACCAGTGCTTATGAAAATTCATTGGCAGGTTTTCTGTGTATCAGAGGTACGGCTTGGGTTCTGATGATTTTGTTTATCGGAATTATTTATTCACTCTTCAAATTTGATGCAATTCCTTCAGAACTTGCCCCGATGGAAGACAGAGGTGGTTTTAGGATTTCGGCAACTGCTCCAGAAGGGGCAACTTTTGAGTATATGTTGGGCATTACCGACGAAATGGGTAATTTCTTGATGAAAGAATTATCGTCAACTGAAAGAATTGGGGTTGTGACGATTACTTCGCCACCCTTCGGAAATGGAGGTGCCAATACGGGAGCAATGCGAGTGGTTTTGCGTGATACAATTGCCCGTAGAAGCCAACAAAAAATTGTGGAGGAAATTCAGCCTAAATTGAAAAAATATACGGGTGCAAAAATGTTTGTTATCCAAGAACCAACCATCCAAACAGGTCAACGTGGAGGAGGTTTGCCTGTTCAATTTGTAATCCAAGCCGCAAATTTTGACAAACTCAAGAAAGCTATCCCAGAATTTATGGCTAAAGTTCGGGAGTCCCCAAAATTTGAAGTTGCCGACGTGAATTTGAAATTTACAAAACCAGAATTACGCTTAGAAATTGACCGTGAAAAAGCACAAAATTTAGGAGTTTCTATTCAAGATGTAGCTCAAACACTTCAATTGGGGCTTTCGGGACGTAGATTTGGTTATTTTTTAATGAATGGAAAACAATACCAAATTATTGGACAAATTGACCGTCCTGAGCGAAATGACGTGTCAGATTTACGTTCATTGTACGTAAAAAGTAATCGTGATGAATTGATTCAATTGGATAATTTGGTGAAAATTACCGAGCAAAGTACACCCCCTCAATTATTCCGTTATAATCGTTATGTGGCGGCTACGGTACAAGCACAAGCGGCTAAAGGTGTAACGTTGGGAGAGGCATTAGATGAAATGGATAAAATTGCGAAAGAAACGTTAGATGCTTCTTTTTCAACAGCTTATGATGGACAGTCGAAGGAATTTAAAGAATCTTCTTCATCTTTAGTATTTGCATTTGCTTTGGCTTTAATTTTGATTTATTTAATTCTTTCAGCTCAATTTGAGAGTTTTGTTGACCCTTTAATTATCCTCTTGACTGTTCCTTTAGCAGTTGCAGGAGCGTTATTATCACTTTGGGATTTCTCGCAAACCTTAAATATTTTCTCACAAATCGGAATTATTGTATTGATTGGTTTAGTTACCAAAAATGGTATTTTGATTGTGGAATTTGCCAATCAACGCAAAGAAATGGGAAGGACAAAATTAGAAGCTGCCAAAGAAGCTGCTGTGGCTCGTTTCAGACCAATTTTGATGACTTCGCTTTGTACTATTTTGGGTATTTTACCGATTGCATTGGCTTTGGGAGCAGGTTCTCAAAGTAGAGTTTCGATGGGAATTGCCGTAGTAGGAGGGATGTTATTTGCCACAACTTTAACGCTTTACATTATTCCTGCGGTTTATAGTTATATGTCGAGAGATTTGAAACCACAAGGTGGACAAATTAAAAGTGAAGAATTAGTTGAAGCGGTTTAGTTAATGGTGAGTTGTGATTTAGTTAATGGTGAGTTGTGATTTAGTTAATGGTGAGTTGTGATTTAGTTAATGGTGATTTTAATAATCCTAAAATCCTTCAATCCCATAAATCATGGTTCAGAATGAGTGTTATGTGATTTTACAATCTAAAAAACATTCAATCCCCATAAATCATAGTTCGGAACAATATTGTAACTTTGCATATTCATAAAAACCTAAGCAATAGTGTTTTGGGTTTTCACTTATAAGGTTTATCCTCCATTTTAATTTTTAAAATCAACGAATGAGTTTATTAGCAATCGGTTCGGTGGCGTTTGATGCCCTCGAAACTCCCTACGGAAAAACAGACAAAATTATTGGTGGTGCAGGTACGTACATTTCTTTGTCGGCATCTTATTTCAAAACCCCTATCAACTTAGTTGCCGTAGTAGGAGAAGATTTTCCCCAAGAATATATTCAACTTCTTGAAAATAAAGGTGTTGACACAAGAGGACTTCAAATTAAGAAAGGTGAAAAATCATTCTTTTGGTCTGGTCGTTATCATAATAACATGAATTCTCGTGACACATTGGTGACAGAATTGAACGTTTTAGGTACGTTTGACCCAATTGTTCCTGCTGAATACCAAGATTGTCAATATTTGATGTTAGGAAATCTAACGCCAGCAGTTCAAAAAACGGTAATTGACCGTTTGGCAAATCGTCCTAAATTGATTGCAATGGATACCATGAATTTCTGGATGGATATTGCCATGGACGATTTGAAAACTGTCTTGAAAATGGTTGATGTTTTGTGTATCAATGACGAAGAAGCTCGCCAGTTATCTGGAGATTATTCATTAAGAACTGCCTCAAAAACAATTATGGCAATGGGGCCTAAAACCTTGATTATCAAGAAAGGTGAGCATGGTGCATTGTTATTTCAAGGAGATAAAATGTTCTTCTGTCCAGCGTTACCATTGGAAGAAGTTTTTGACCCAACAGGAGCAGGAGATACTTTCGTAGGCGGATTTATTGGCTATTTAGCGAAAACAGATGATATTTCTTTTGAAAACATGAAACGTGCTATCGTTTATGGTTCAGCAATGGCTTCTTTCTGCGTAGAGAAATTCGGTACAGAGCGTTTAATAGATTTATCAGAAGATGAATTATCTGCTCGTGTTGCAGAATTTAAAGATTTAGCTGGATTTGACGTTTAGGAGTATGATTTTTTGTTGGTATTTCTTGGTAGAGACAAGGCAATGCCTTGTCTAATTAACCTATTGACAATAAAACAAATATACAAGGCAATGGACTAAACAAATAGAGACAAGGCAATGGACTAAACGAATAGAGACAAGGCATTGGACTAAACAAATAGAGACAAGGCATTGGACTAAACAAATAGAGACAAGGCAATGCCTTGTCTCTACCCAAATATTTTACATTCCTCCAGAAATAAAATTCTGTAAATGATTGATTGTATTTTTCTGATCTTCAATAATATATCTCACCACGTCACCCATTGAAACCAAGCCAACTACGTGGCTATCGGCAACTACTGGTAGATAACGTATGTGTTTGTCGGACATTAACTCCATACATTTTTCGATAGAATCTTCAAACTTCACTGTTGCAGGGGATGGTTGCATAATTTGCGAAACTAAGGTATCATGTGAATGTTTCCCTTTCACAATTACTTTTTGGGCATAATCTCGTTCAGTTACTACGCCAACGAATTTATCTTCATTGTAAACAACCAATGCTCCAATATTTTTTTGAACCATAATTTCTAAGGCATCATAAACCGTTTTTGATGCGTCAATTACCGTAACTGTATTTCCTTTGTGATAAATAAGATTGGAGACTTTTTTCATAACCGATTAGTTTTAGTTTTTAGGAAGTAAAATTTATACAAAATATTTGATAAATGCAAGTTATATTTTGCTGGGATATTTAGTCTTTGGAGTTTAAGAATAGACTTTTGAGGGTAAAGTTTGAAAGCTATTAATGAAAATAAAAAAACGGTGTAAAGAGCTATGCCAATACACCGTTTATAATTAGTGGTTATCCCAATTTTACTTTATGAGTAATATATTGTTTTAATATAGTAAAGTGAATTTTGTTAAAGTTTTACTTTGTTTTTTCATTTACTTCTCAAACCTGAAAAACTCCAACTTTTAAATCTTTCGTGATTGGAGCATGATTAGCCGCCTCAATCCCCTTTGAAATGACCTTTCGAGTGTCCAGTGGGTCAATGATTTCATCCACCCAAAGTCGAGCCGCTGCGTAGTATGGCGTAGTTTGAGTGTTGTAGCGTTCCATAATTTCCTGTAAAATAGCATCTTCCTCTTCTTTGGTTAAAACCTTTCCTTTAGCTTTCATTGAGCCAATTTGTGTTTGTAAGAGCGTTTTGGCGGCTTGTTCACCGCCCATTACTGCTATTTTTGCCGAATGCCAAGCGTAAATAAAACTCGGATTATATGCCTTTCCGCACATGGCGTAATTGCCCGCTCCGTAAGAATTTCCGATGATAATGGTAAATTTAGGAACGATAGAATTAGAAACGGCATTAACCATTTTCGCTCCGTCTTTGGTGATTCCCGAATGTTCAGAGCGACTACCAACCATGAAACCCGTTACATCTTGTAAGAAAACCAATGGAATTTTCTTTTGATTGCAATTCATCACAAAACGAGCAGCTTTGTCGGCTGAGTCATTGTAAATCACACCACCAATTTGTACTTCGCCTTTAGCACTTTTCACGACCATACGTTGATTTGCCACAATGCCAACCGCCCAACCGTCGATGCGAGCGTATCCGCAAATGATAGTTTTTCCATAATCTTTTTTAAATTCGTCAAATTCCGAATTATCTACCAATCGCTCAATGATTTCGAGCATATTGTAAGGTTTTGTTCTTAGTTCTGGGAAGAAATTGAGTATTTCTTCTGGGTTTTTGGTTGGTTCTTTTGCTTCAACTCTGTCGAAACCAGCATCTGGATGTTTACCTAATTTACCAATTGTGCGTTTTACTTGGTCTAAACATTCCTGTTCGGTTTTGAATTTATAATCGGCAATTCCCGAGATTTCAGTATGTGTAACTGCACCGCCCAAAGTTTCAGCGTCCACATCTTCCCCAACTGCGGCTTTTACTAAATATGGCCCAGCCAAAAAGATAGAACTTTGACCTTCCACCATTAGCGTTTCGTCCGACATGATGGGCAAATACGCTCCACCCGCTACGCAACTGCCCAAAACGGCTGAAATTTGCGTAATTCCCATCGCACTCATGAGTGAATTATTGTAAAAAACTCGCCCGAAATGCTCACGGTCGGGGAAAATTTCGTCTTGCATTGGTAGAAAAACGCCTGCACTATCTACCAAATAAATGATTGGTAGGTGATTTTGCATGGCAATTTCTTGAAAACGAAGATTCTTTTTGCCTGTAATAGGAAAGTACGCTCCTGCTTTTACGGTTTGGTCATTGGCAACAATAACACAAAGTCGCCCAGATACATAACCTAAACCGCCAACTGTGCCTCCCGCAGGACAACCGCCATGTTCAGCGTACATTTCGTAGCCTACAAAAGCTCCGATTTCTAAGAATTCAGAGTTGTCGTCAATTAGGTAATCAATGCGTTCACGGGCGGTAAGTTTACCTCTTTCGTGTTGTTTTTGAATGTTTTTGAGTCCTCCGCCCAACTTGATTGTTTCAAGGCGTTTTTTTCTTTCCTCGAGGAGGTTTTGATGAGATGTTTGAGATTGGATATTCATTGTTTTTGATTGTTGATGGAATAAATGCAAGATAGTTTTTTTTAGGAAATGAATTTTATTTCTTTGTGATTTTCATGATGCAAACGGAAATATAGGTTTGACAAATAAGTAATATAATAATGACTTATCAGGCTTAAATGCTTATTTTTGAGTTCTGAATGAGGTTATTAATATATCAGAGCAACTGAAATTATTAAAGAGCGTAGCTTGAGGATTATATTGCTGAAACACTAAGTCCCAACGCCTAACTCCCAGTCCCTAAAAATGAATCCAAACGAGTTTTTATCCAAACTTCATAAATATGAAATCAAAATTCGCAAGGCGGTAACATCGCAAATGCGGGGGAATTTTCATTCTATTTTTAAAGGTTCTGGCTTGGAATTCAGTGATTTACGTTTGTACCAATACGGAGATGATGTTCGCCTTATCGACTGGAACACCTCAGCGAAAGGTCACGGAACTTATGTGAAAATCTTTAAAGAGGAAAAAGAACAAACGGTTTTTTTCGTATTGGATGTGAGTGCTTCGCAGGATGTTGGACGCTCGAATCGTTCAAAATTAGATACCAGTAAAGAAATTTGTGGCGTTTTGGCGTTATCAGCGATAAAAGAGGCAAGTCATGTGGGATTATTGTGTTTTTCCGACCAAAAAGAGAAATATATAAAACCTGCCAATACGCTAAAACACGGGTACAGGACGATTTTGGAGCTTTTTAAACTCAAAACAGACTCGGCAGGAACAAACTTAAAAAAGATGATTCTGTTTACTTTGGACGTGTTGAAAAGACGAAGTTTAGTGATTTTAGTGTCTGATTTTATTGATTCGGGCTATGAAGAAAACCTAAAAGCTCTTGCCCGTAAACATGACCTTATTGTGATTCACCTTTACGACCAAAGAGAAACGAATTTACCCCGTTTGGGCATCATTCCTGTTTTTGATACCGAAAGCCGTAAAACCATTTGGGTAAATGCGTCTTCAAATTGGTTTAGAAACCGAATGAAAAACCTTTTTGAGAAAAACTCAGAACAATTAGACCAAATTTGTAAGCAAAACAAAGCCAATTATTTAGCCATTGACGCTTCAGAAGATTATGTTCCGAAGCTGGTTAAATTGTTTAAGGTTAGGAAGTGATTTTTTAGATGGTAGATTTTTGAGAAATGTAAAAAAAGTATTGTTAAGTATCTTAATAAGGTAGAAATAGAGTATTAGAGAAAGTATGAAAGAGGAAAGTACATTTAAATTTATTGATTTATTTGCAGGTATTGGTGGGTTTCATTTAGCAATGCACCGCTTAGGAGGGGAATGTGTATTTGCATCAGAAGTTGATTCATTTGCTCGTAAGACCTATGAACATAATTTTGAAAAAATATCACCAAATTTATTTTCTGAAGGTTTTTTTAATGATGATATAAGAAATATAATGCCAGAAGAAATTCCAGATTTTGATGTCTTATGTGCAGGATTTCCATGTCAGCCATTTAGTCAAGCAGGTCAGAAAAGAGGGTTTGATGATAATCATAAGTCTGAAAGAGGCAATTTATTTTTCAATATTGCTGAAATAATAGAAGCAAAGAAACCAAGAGCATTTTTTCTTGAAAATGTAACAGGATTAATTCAGCACGATAATGGTAAAACATTTAAGACAATTCGTCAAATATTAGAAGGTGAGCTTGGGTATTCCTTTTATTATCAGGTTGTTAAAGCATCAGACTATGGATTGCCACAATTAAGACCAAGGGTTTTTATTATTGGTTTTAGGGATGATAGCTTTATGAATGGGTTTAACTTTCCCGCTAAAGAACCATTGAAATTTACAATGAGTGATGTTTGGGAGGGGAATTGTGATAGGAAGATAGGGTTTACTATACGTATTGGTGGGCGTGGCTCTGATATTACAGACAGAAGAAATTGGGATGCTTACCGTGTGGATGGTATTGTTAAAAAGCTATCTTATATCGAAGCGAGAAAAATGCAAGGATTTCCCAATGATTACGAATTTCCTGTTAGCCCAACTCAAGCAATAAAACAGTTAGGTAATAGTGTCGCTGTTAACGCTGTAGAAGCAGTTGGAAAAAATGTTATTATCTACATGAATAGCCTAAATAAGAATATTATAACTATGAAAAAAACTAAGAATAAAGGAGAGTGGACTGAATTATTAGTATTTATTAAATTATTATTAGAACAACGAGTCTTCCTTTCAGATGAGAAGCTAAATCCAACGATTAACTTTTTCGATATTAAGAAAGTAACGACTCAAAATCTTGATTTAGAGTTTTTTATTATAAATCAATCAGAGATAGAAATACGTAATAAAAAAAATGGTGAAACTAAATTAATAAACATTGACCAGATTATTAATAGGCAAATATTAGGTGATATTGTTAATAAGATAAAATTAGGAGAAGCTACATTTGAGTTGCCAGATTTTGAGGTCATTCAGAATACTTTAGGATTTTCTGTAATAAAAGGAGGTAATAGTAATCAGAAAGCAGATATAACTTTAGATATAGACAATTTACTATTAGCGAAAGAGAATGAAGGTTTTGGGATAAAGTCTTATTTAGGTAGTAAACCTACACTTTTAAATGCTTCGGGTAATACTAATTTTATCTTTGAAGTAATAGGGTTAGATAAAAATAAAGTTGACGAAATAAATAAAATAGATACAAAAACTAAATTAAAAGATAGAATAGAGTTGATAGAGGCATATGGAGGTGTATTTCATTATCAAGGTCCAGAAAAAGATACAATGAATTACAACTTAAAAATGGTTGATTCATTAATGCCTTTAATAATTGGGAAAATATTACTTGCCTTTTATAAAAAAAGAATAGCATCAATTGCCCAGATTATAGACGATATTCATAATGAAGGTATACTAATGAGTGAAATACAATATGAGGATAAGCAATATTTAGAACATAAAATTAAAAAATTCTTGATAGATATTTTATTAGGTTTTTTTGCAGGAAGTAAATGGAATGGAGTTTATGATGCCAATGGTACGATTATCGTAAAGTCGACAGGAGATTTTGTAGCTTTTCATATAGTTGATTTAGAAAGTTTGAAAAACTACCTTTTCCACAAAATAAAATTAGATACACCATCTACAACAAGGCATAGATTTGGAAAATTAATTTTAGAAAAAGATAATCGAATATACTTCAAATTGAATCTACAATTGAGATTTTAACCATGATCCCGACTTTCCACCCGAACATAGTTTATACAGAAGATACATTAAACTTATATGCTCAATTATACAATTTGACATTAACTGATTGTATAAAAGATGATGGAGAGATAACGATTTCGGATGTTATAGAAGGTGAGCCAATTTGGATTTTTAAAATTATAGATGGAAACTATTTGACATTTGACCGTACTTTTAAACTTGCTTGGCAAGATGACGAGTATTTGAGTAATATATAATGACCCCAAAATCCCTAAAATATCTATTAATTATATCTCTGTGTACGGTAATTCCCTTAAAAGCAATTGCTCAAATCCCCAGTTGGACACCACCCAAAGGGAAATTCCTGAGTGATAGTATAAAAGTAGGTTTGCCCGTAAAATATGCACTCAGTTATCGTCACAAGGCAACTGCTGATATTTTTTTCCCTGATTCGTCTTATAATTTTGCTCCTTTTGAATTGGTAAATCGTGTGTATTTTCCAACGACAACCGATATAAATGGTAGTTTGGATAGTGTTATTTATACCTTGATTTCTTTTGAGGTTTCGCCTATACAGGAATTGAGCTTACCTGTATATGTACGTGCTAAACAGGATTGTACTCGGGTTTTTGCACCAATGGATAAGGTTATTCTCGAAAGTATTATTAGTACAGAAAGTAATGTTGATACGATGTTACTGAAAAAGGACACTCATTTGATTCCCATCAAACAGCAAGTGAATGTGCCACTTATTCTCTTGATTTTTATTGCTTTGGCTATTTTAGCAGCTTTAATTTTTTGGTTTTTCGGAAAGCCTATTCGCAGACAAATACGATTATTTAATTTTAAAAGAAGGTATGATGACTTTCAAAAACTTTTCCAACGTCTTAGTCGTGGAACGGATGATGCCCAGAAACGTTTGGAGAATATCGAAAAAGCGGTTGTTCTTTGGAAAAAATATATTGAACGACTTGAAAATAAGCCATTTACGACTTTTACAACAAAAGAAATTTTAGATAATTTAGACGATAATCGTTTGTCTGATGCTTTACGAGAAATTGACGCTACCGTTTATGGAGGCGTTTATTCAAACAAAACGATTGCTTCTTTACGAATTCTTCAAGAATTGGCAGAAGGACTTTATCTGGAACATCGACAAGAATTAGCACTTGGTAATCAGCAAGTGGTTACTGGTAATTAGTTATTGGTTGATTGGTTTGCATAAGAGTCTCATTTACAATAAATTAACTTCTTGTTGTTCAAGATTTAAAATTAATTTACCAGTTTTCTAATCACTAATAACTAATCACCATTTATTTACAATATGCAAGATTGGTTTTCAAAATATTGGTTTTTCCCCTCAACCCTTTCGAGTTTCGATTGGGCACATCCTTTCTATTTATACAGTTTACCACTAATTCCGATTTTATTTTTGTTGAGAGATTGGCTACGAAATAATTCTACCCAAAAGTTAAATGTTGCTTTTCCCGCCAATGAAATTCAATCAAACTGGATTAGTTTTTTGCGTTTTATTCCAGGTGTTTTTTTGATGTTTACAACGGCTCTTATTATTTTAGCTTTGGCTCGTCCGCAACGCTCAATTTCGGAAGAAGACCAATTCGGTGAAGGCATTGATATTATGTTGGCAATGGATATTTCTAAATCAATGGACAATAAAGATATTCCCCCAAGCCGATTGACGGTTGCTAAAAATGTGGCAAATCAATTTATAAAAGGACGTAAACAAGATAGAATTGGCTTAGTAATATTTTCGGGCGTACCCAATTCATTATGTCCACTGACTACCGATTATGAAATGTTGAAAGATTATATTGACGATATTTCGTCGAGTCACATCAATGTATCAGGGACGGCAGTTGGTAATGCCCTCGGAATGTGTATCAATCGTTTGCGAGAAATTGACTCTAAAAGTAAAGTTGCTATTTTAATTTCGGACGGAGACAATACCGCAGGAAACCTTGACCCCGTAACGTCGGCACAGTTGGCAAAAGCCTTTAACGTGCGAGTTTATACCATTGCTGTTGGAAGTGAAAAAACAGCCACTGATAAAGTTGATGAAGGAACTCTTCGAGAAATTGCAAAGATTAGTGAAGGAAAGTTTTTCCGTGCCAGAGATGCTCGTTCTTTAGAAAATATCTTTAAAGAAATTAACCGATTAGAAAAAGGGGAAATTAAACAAAACCAGTACCGTAACGTCCAAGATTTTTATCATCCATATTTACGATGGGCAATTGTATTTTTCTTGATTTCTTTTGCCTTAAAAAGCACTTTTATGGGTAATATCTTAGAAGATTAGGTCTTTTTTAAAAAAACTCACATTTCAGGAAAACTTTACGGAATAATTTAACATATTTGATAATATTATTCATTTTTATAAGATTTAATTACCCCAATCCAACGTATGGAAATCCAAAATCCTCTCAAATCTTCTGCTAATAAGCAAAAAGTCTTAATCGAAATCGCTTGGGAAACCTGTAATCAGGTGGGTGGAATTTACACCGTTATCAGAACAAAAGTGCCTTCGATGGTTGAAAAGTGGGGAGATAATTACTTCTTACTGGGCCCATATTTTCCGCAAACAGCCTCTGCAGAATTTGAACCAATTCATGATTTGGACGACTCTTTACTCGGAAAAACCATTCAAAAAATGCGTGCAGCAGGTTTGGGCGTTCATTATGGCTATTGGTTGATTACAGGAAAACCTCGCATTGTTCTTTTTGACTTAGCTTCGGTAACAGATAAACTTAATGAACTTAAAGCCCGACTTTGGGAAAGACATAAAGTATCTACTTTGAATGTTGAAGACATCGTAAATCAAACCGTTTTGTTTGGTGAAATGATTCGTATTTTCTTGACTGAATTAGCCCAAGACCAAGCCAATAAATCAGAAATTGTAGCTCATATCCATGAATGGATGGCAGCAACTTCTGTACCCGACTTAAAAGCGGACGGTGTGAAAATAGCAACGGTTTTTACTACCCACGCTACCATGTTAGGGCGTTATTTGGCAGGAAATGTGCCTGATTTTTACGATAAATTACACACCTTCAACTGGCTGGATGAAGCACGCCATTACGGAATTGAAGCACAAGCAACGATTGAGCGAATGGCAGCAAATATGTGTAATGTGATGACAACCGTGAGTGATGTTACGGCTCGTGAATGTGAGTTTTTATTAGGTAAAGTTCCCGATTTAATTTTACCTAATGGTCTAAATATTACTCGTTTCTCGGCAATGCACGAGCATCAAAATCTCCACACTAAATTCAAAGATAAAATTAATGAATTTGTGATGGGGCATTTCTTCCAAAGTCAACCATTTGACCTTGAAAAAACACTTTACTTCTTTACTTCTGGACGTTATGAATTCTCGAATAAAGGATATGATATTACACTCGAAGCCCTTGCTCGCCTCAATTGGAAGATGAAACAAGCTAAGATTGATAAAACCGTCGTGATGTTTTTTATTACCAAACAACCTTATCATTCTATCGACCCAGAAGTGCTGCAATCAAGAGCAGTAATGGACGAAATCCATGAAACTTGTAATTCTATCGAAGAGCAAATTGGTGAAAAATTATTCAAGGCTTCGGCAATGGCAACCGATTTGAAAATGCCTGATTTGAATGATTTTATTGATGAATATTGGCGTTTGCGTTTACGTAGAACCATTCAGACTTGGAAAACCAATAAGCGTCCGAAAGTAGTAACGCATTTACTGAAACAAGAAGACGGAATCACGGATTATACTCGGAAGGCAAACTTGATGAATAATCCTGACGATAAAGTAAAAATTGTTTATCACCCAGATTTTATCGTTTCTACTAATCCACTTTTTGGGTTAGATTACGGACAGTTTGTAAGAGGTTGTAATCTGGGCGTGTTTCCAAGTTATTATGAACCTTGGGGATATACACCTTTGGAATGTATCGCTCGTGGCGTGCCTACTATCACGTCTGACCTTTCGGGTTTTGGAGATTATATGATGCAAATCATGCGTGATTATGAACAATGGGGCGTTATGGTGGTAAATCGTACTTCGCAGGATTTTCATAAAGCGGCTGAACAACTTTCAGAAATGTTATTGAAATTCGTAAAACAATCACTTCGTGAACGAATTACACAACGTAACCGTGTAGAAAGTATTTCAGAAACGTTTGATTGGAGTAATTTGAGAAGCTATTATGACACTGCTCATGATTTGGCTTTGAAACGTAAAAAATAGAATTTGATTTGTAGGAACTTGCCGAAAATTCAGAATTTTCGGCAAGTTTAATAGTAAACTTCCAAATGCTCCTCTTTATTTGTAAAACCTACTACATCACACCAGTTGCTAAATAATTTAAAGCTTTCAAACTTGGCAATAAACAATAAGCCGTCCCTCTGGTTTTAATTAATAATGGCAAATTATTAATAATTATCGAATCAGATTGAGTGGGTGTAGCTGGATTTTGAATTGGTATCGTAAAAGTATTTACCACACCTGGATAATTTCCACTATTTGCACTTGATGGTCTATTTCCCAATAAAGCATCTTGCGGAGGTTTTGTGACTGAATAATCGGGTGCTGGACTGAAATTATTATAATTCATCCAACCATACAGTTTTTCAAATTGTTGTGCAATACTTCCACAAAGAAATAAGCCAATCAACCCTCTATCAACATTGTCATTAGTATTTCCGATAAGTTCTGCTCCGTAAGACATCCCTCTTCTCAAAATTCTTGGCACACCTAAAGTTCCTTCGCCTTGTGTTAAGGTTTGGTCTCTTGGATTTGTTACCCGTGTATGTGCTGAAAAAGGACATTTAAAGCTACTTTGAACATCTTGATTTGGACTTGGAACGCCAGGAGTCGCATATTCAAAATCTTCGCTTCTGGCCGTTGCTGGGTCTGGAGCATCTGGACTAAGCATTAGGGGAGAACCATTACGCCATCGTCCTACCAATTTTGCCGCAAACCATTCAACCAACTCATCTTGACTTAGCCCTAAATAAGCCAATTTCGCCACATTATTGGGGTCTGTTGCCTGAGCAATCAAGAAATTGTTAAATGCTGCAACATCTTGGTATAAAATTCTAAAAGCATTATAACACCCATCAAAAGCAAATTGAGCTTCTGGATTAGAAGCAATATTACTCGAAGGGCCTGGGTCAATCAATGAATATTGCGGATAACCAATCAAAAAATTATCCAAATCAGCTTGATTAGCAGTTGCTTTACTTGTAGGCGTACTCAAAGCTGGTTCTGAAATGCCATCAGTATAACCAAAGTGTATTTTAGCGGGGTCATTTTCAACAATTGACTGATAGAGTCTTCCGTCGCCATCTTTTAAGGGTAATAATTCCGTTAAACCATTGGTGGTGGCAGAAGTAGTAATCGTTGAAATGATTTGGGTTAAATCAGCATCTGTTAGGGCATAGGCATGAACTACGCAATGTAAATCTGGATTTTGAAAATTATTATACCACCATTTTGAAGGTGAGCTATCATCAAAATCACCTAAAGATTGTTGAGAACCACCTGACCAAGGGCCTTGTTGAAATTCATACGGGAAGGTACTTTTTGAGGACTTGGCAACGCCAAGAATCTTTAATCCATTAAAGGTAATGCCAATATTTAGCATTGAAGCAGGCTTATTATTTCCCCAATCAACGGCAGGTTGAACTCTTGGGTATAAGTCTGAAAAAAAACCTTTAGTATTGAGTGTTACCGTAGGAGCTTTAAAACTGAACATCAAATGACATGAATACGGATGCGTATAACCACGAAGGATTAGCCCTTGAATATTTGACTTATCAGGAGAAGGAGAAGTAGTTGTGCCAGACATTTTGAATATATTTTAGGGCTATCAATCAAGTGTGAAATATGCAGACAAAACTCAGCCCTCATATTTCACACTTAGTACACCCATATATGTTGAGAAAGTATTGATTTTTAACCTTGATTGTAGGCAATAACCTGTGCAACGGTATCATTATACGCCTGATATAAGTCTGCTGGTTGGCTAAGATTGTTGCTATTGATAAAATTCTCAAAACTACTCTCAGTAAGAATTGGCAAAGGTGGATGTGTCACGGCAATGGCAGCGATGGCATTCAAAAGAGCCTTAAAATCAAAACCTGAGTCCCAAAATGTATTCAAATATGGGTTCATTGCTCCATCAAAAACGGTAATGAGCGTAATGGCATTGATGCCTTCGCCTGAAGCATTAGGTATCAAAATCAAACGAGCATAATGCACAATTTGAATTTCGGTGAGTATCGGAGTAACAATTGACATAAAGTCTTTATAAAGAGCTTTTGCCGCCAATTGAGCAATTTCGTTTTGTTTAATCGGAATATATAATGTGAGTGGAGTTGCCATTTTATTAGTATTTTAAAATTGTTTTGACGCTTTGAATAATAGAATAAATTACTGCCTAAATTAACCAGCATTATACGCCAATACCTGAAGAACAGTATCGTTGTATGCTTGATATAAATCAGCAGGTTGACTTAGGTTATTGCTATTAATGAAGTTTTCAAAACTGCTAAGCGTACTAATGGGTAATTGTGGTGGGTCAAGAGCAATAGCCGCAACAGTGTTTACAAACGTATGAAAACTATCACCGCCATTCCAAAAGGTACTTAAATATGGATTCATTGCACCGTCAAAAGTGGTTACTAACATAATGGCATCAATGCCCGTTCCGTCAGCATTTGGAATGAGTACCAAACGAGCATAATGAACAATTTGGATTTTAGATAAAATGGGCGTAATCGTATCGACAAAACCATCATAAAGATTTTGGGCAATTTGTTGTGCCGCAGCGTCTTGTTTAATGGGTACATACAATGAAAGTGGCGTTGCCATAGTTTTTAGAATTTAGATTTTTTGCTTACTCTTTTGAAGGCTTTTCAGCTTACGCCTTTTTGTACAAAATTCTGATAAATATCAACGCCTTAAAAGGGTAGAAATACCTGTTTTATAGAAGAATATTATTGATTTTATGGGAATAAATGATTTAACAGTTTTTGGTGTATAGCTTCCTAAAAATTATTCATACTTCCTCCGTTCAAATTATTTACCTTTGTAGCAATCATTAGAATCATTTTCAAACTCATTGATAAAATACCCAAATGAATAAATTTTTCATCCAATCAGGAGCAGTTTTAGCTGGCTTATCCGTTGCCCTTGGTGCTTTTGGTGCTCACGCATTTAAGGTAGCTTTAGAAGCAACTAATCGTACAGAAACCTTTGAAACAGCCGCTCATTACCAAATGTATGGTGGCTTGGCTTTGATATTAGTAGGAATTTTGACGGATAAAATTTCGCATAAATTTCTTTCGTGGGCAGGTAATGCTTTCTTGATTGGAACTGTGATTTTTTCAGGCTCACTTTACCTAATTTGTGCCACAGGCGTAACGATGTGGGGAGCAGTTGCACCCATTGGCGGAACGAGTTTGATGATTGGCTGGGTTTTATTTTTGGTAGGAGTTAGTAAGAAGTCATAGCATTTAGCACTAAGATTACTCGGGTTCATAGATTTTGAGATTCTACGAAAGGTTAATCCTGAAATCTAAACAATTATAGTTCTGATACGCTAAATGGTGTCCGCTTTTTTAGTCAAGGAACAAACTCCCAAATATATGCGTTAAGAAAAAGTTAAGGGTATAATTTCTTTCGTTCAAAACTAACCGTTCACCCTTCACCATTGAGCTATCATGCAAATTAATCAATTGCCACTTTCGGAAGTAAATCAATTTTCTTCTCTGTTTTTAGACTTTATCCAACAATCATCTAAAGTAAAAGATTTTTATAGCAACTTTCCTGATATTCATGGGTTTAACCGACAAATTGCTACTAAAAAATTAGATGCCGATAAGAGAAGGGTTTTAGTAGAAACCCTCAAAAATCAATATAAAAATCTTCCGAATCAGCCCAATTTTGATATTCTCTTAAACGAAAATACCTTTACCGTAACGACGGGACATCAACTCAATATTTTTACGGGGCCTTTGTACGTAGTCTATAAAATGATTACGACGATTAATTTGGCGAAAAAGCTGAAAAGTTACTTTCCAGATTACGATTTTGTACCTGTGTATTGGATGGCTACGGAAGACCATGATTTTGCAGAAATCAACCATTTTTCATTATTTGGAAAGAATTTAGCTTGGGAAACTGAGCAAACGGGTGCAGTTGGACGTATGAATCCGAAGGAATTGAAAAGTCTTATTTCAGAAATGGCTGAATGCCCAGCGATTTTTAAAAATGCGTATTTGAGTCACGATACTTTAGCGGATGCGGCTCGATGTTATGCTCATGAACTATTTGGTAATCAAGGACTTATTTGTATTGATGCCGACGACCGTGAGCTGAAAAGACAGTTTATTCCTGTTATTAAAAATGATTTATTACAACATACTGCTTTTGAGGTTGTAACAAAAACGACCAAAGAACTCGAAAGTTTAGGGTATAAAACGCAAATTGCCCCAAGAGAAATCAACTTTTTTTACTTGATTGATGGCGTTCGTGAGCGTATCGTGAAAGAAGATAATTCGTATAAAGTTCTCAATACAGATATTCAGTTTTCGGAAGTAGAAATATTAACGTTACTCGAAAACGAACCCGAAAGATTTAGTCCAAACGTAGTGCTTCGTCCTGTTTATCAGGAAGTTATCCTTCCCAACTTAGCTTATATCGGTGGTCCTTCTGAAGTTCCTTATTGGCTTCAACTCAAAGAAATTTTTGATATTCATCAGATTCCATTCCCGATTTTAATGCCTCGTAATTTTGGTTTGGTAGTTAATAAACCATCAGCCAAGAAAATCGAAAAATTAGGACTTTCTGCCAATGATTTATTTTTGGATGAAATCAGCTTGAAAAAGAATTTTGTAGAAAAGAACTCTCAAAATTCACTTAGTCTATCAACTGAAAGTCAGGAGTTTACAGAAGTATTTAATAAGATTTTAGAAAAAGCCATTAAGGTTGATAAAACCTTAGAAGGAGCAGTAAAAGGAGAGCAACAGAAAGTTTTGAATGCTTTAGAAAACCTTGAAAAACGCCTCAAAAAAGCCGAAGAACGCAATCAAGAGACAGAGGTAAATCAATTATTGGGCTTAAAACAAAAACTCTTTCCAAATGGCGTACCACAGGAAAGAGCTGAAAACTTCTTGAACTTCTATCTAAATAATCCAACATTCTTAAATCAAGTTTCCGAAGTTTTTGACCCGCTTGATTTTAGTTTTTATATTATGGTGGAGATTTAAGGACAGTTATCAGTAAACAGTTATCAGTGAAGATTTTACTGATATAGTGTATAAAAAAAAGCCAGTTTAGGAACTAATAATTCCCAAACTGGCTTTTTTTCTGCTAACTGCTAACTGCTAACTGCTAACTGCTAACTGCTAACTGCTAACTGCTAACTGCTAACTGCTAACTGCTAACTGCTAACTGTATCAAGGAATTGGTAATACTTTGCTTTCTTTGAAAGTTGAAAGAATAACCATTGTTTGTGTACCTGCTACTTCTTCAATTTCGTTGATTTTCTCCAACATTAATTTCTGATAAGAGGCAATATCTTTTGCGATTATCTTCAATAAAAAGTCTCCTGAGCCAGTAACGTGGTGACATTCAATGACTTCTGGAATCATATTGATTTGAGAAACGAATGATTCAGTCACTTGCTTTTTATGTCCAATCAAAGTGATAGTTACAAAAGTCGTTACGCCTAAGCCTACTTTATCACGGTTCAACTGTGCGTGGTAGCTTTCTATAATTCCTGAAGTTTCTAATTTTTTTACACGTTCTAATGTCGGAGCGGGCGACAAACCAATTTCTTTTGACAATTGAGCATTGGTAATTTTAGCGTTTTGTTGTAAAATTTCTAATACCTTATGGTCGATTAAGTCTAATTTAATGCTCATTTTATGCAGCGTTTAGAATAATTTGTATAGTGAAGAATTATCAAACTTAGAGAACGAAAAACATTCGACCAATCAGTAATGAATTATCACTAAAAAGTTTATTAATTTTTAAAAAATATGATTATTGATTTATATCAGCGGTGGGATAGGAATATTTGCAAAGCTAATTAGTTTTCTTGAAAAACTCTAAGAAATTTTACAGAAATGCAATATGGAAGAATAATATTTTTATTAAGTGGTAGTTTTTAGCTTAAATTGGTATAAAATTCGGCAAAAACAGAATTATTTTAATATTGCATTTATTCGATAAACAAAATCTTCTTTTGCAAAGACCTCTATTTCCGTTTAGAAATCTTGTTCAACGAAATTTTCTTTTGTAAAGTACATTTAAAACGAGCATCATCTACAACACTTTTTGCACGGTGTTTGGTGGCACGTCCTTGTACTCTTGCACGCCACATTCGCCATGAAGATGCTTTCATTTCACGTCGCATTAGTTCAATAACTTCTTGTTCTTTTAGCCCAAACTGGGCAAGAATGGCATCAAAAGGGGTGCGGTCTTCCCATGCCATTTCTACAATGCGGTCAATATCTTGGTCGGTTAATTCGGGTGTTGCTAATTTCATTTTTCGTCAATAAAAAAGTCGTAACATTTGCTACGATTTCTTGATAACTATTGGTGCGGGGATTATGTTTTGATAAATATTTTCTGAGATTAGACTCAATTATTCAAACAACCCGAAATTTGCCCTTGAAATTTTGCTCCTTGCTCTATTAAAGTGTTTGGATTGAGTTGGATAAATGACTCAGAAGTGAATTTTGAGAATGAAGTTGAGGTCATGTTTCCAGTCAATTGTAAACTTCCTGATGTAGAATAGGAGGCATCAACGATGTTGCCTGATAGTGAGATATTGGGCGGACAAAGTATATTTTTGTAAGTCGGGGTTTGTCTTTGCGTTACGAAAGAAGTGGAATTCGTGGCTTTCCCAGAAGAATAAATATTGTTTCCATTTAGAGAATATGTTAAGGTATCAGCCGAAATAGTTGGTAGAAAATTATTGGTATTATCCCAAACTTGAGCCGTTACTGCCGCTGAACTTCGTTGATGAGTTGCCGAACCGTATTGGACATAATCTTTCATTTCGGCTGTGCTTGGATTTCCGTTAAAAAGTGCCAATTCTCCATTGTTTCCCCCAATTCCTGCCCAATTGATAACCACATATTTAGCAGAATCTAAGGTTAAACTTCCATTCAAAACCGTCAAATTTGCTAAAGAAATGGAGGTATTTCCATTGGCAATCCAATAATTATTTAAGTTGATTGAAGGGTTTGAAGGATTATAAAGTTCAATCCATTTTTTCTGCGGATTTACTTCATTTATCAATACTTTGTCAACTGTGGGTAAAGTAAATACAACGACCAAAGCAGGTTTGGGATAAAATGTTTCTTCACGAGAGGAAAACTTCATTGCCGAACCACTAAGATTTTCGTTTCCTTTGAGAATCCACCCAAAATTATTATTTGGACTTGCTATCCAATCAAGTACATCCGTTATCATATTTGAGCTGCTCCAAGTGCCAAATTGCAGGGGAAACATCGCAAAAGTTACGTTGGAAGTAGCAGAAGCAGTAGTTTCAAAATCACCTCCAGCATTTGTCCACGAACTTGAATTATAAAAATTATTTCCCCACGTAGCATCATTTGTGGTTGCGGCAGCTCCTTGTCCACTTCCTGCGGAGGTACCTTCTCCCCAATTTTTGGTTAGTCTGTGCAATGAGAAACTATGCGGAATGGTGGTATTTCCTGAAGATTGTAAAATCGGCATTTTTAGGCTAATTCGTTGAATTTGAGCATTATTTGGCAAGCCTGTAAAGTCAAATTTCAATAAAGCCCGTCTCATTAATGAGGTTAAAGTCCTTCCTGCAAAAAGATTATTACCAGCTCCATTACTCAAATTTGAGCTTTCTGAATAGATGGAATTATCTTTTACAGGGGAAAAAGTCATCGAATCTAATTGTGCATGACAAGCGATTGACGATAAGGTAAATATTAAAATGTAAAAGAAATACTTCATAAGTTCTATCAACGGAAGAGTTGTAATCTTTAATTATCGACAACTAAACTTTCTCTCAAAATCTCTTTATCAGCTTTTAATTCTACCCAATATTGTCCTTTGGCTAATTTATTAATGGGTAAAAATTTTATTTGTGTTCCTAAATTTTGGTAATAATCGTCAATAATAGTGGCGATTATTTGCTCATTTGCATTCTTAATCGTTAATACCACTTGAGCGGGTTTATTGAGTCTGAAAATTATCTTTTTTGTTTTATTATTCAAGGTATCTTTTGCCGAAAATTCGGTGGCAGTCGAGTCCATTTCTTTGTTTGAATCTAACTTGTTTTGCACAAAAGCCGTTTGTAAACAATTGGCAATGTCAGCCGAAAAAACGGTGCTATCTCGGGTGTCAAAACCTGGTAAAAGAACAATGTCGTTACCCGCCGTGAACGAGACATTCTTTGGTTTTGGGACAAGACTACTTGCCTTTATTTCTTTTACGGCTTGATACGATGCTTCAGAAAGGGTGAGGTTTTCCAATTTCAAAGTATCCGTTGCACAGTTGATATTTACGCCTTTACAATTACAACTGGCATCAAATTGGTCGTGTTTTGTGAGTGGGTCTTGGTCGTCGCAAGCGGTTCCATTTGCACTACATAATGAGGCATCAAAGGTGATTTTACTGAAACCCGCACAGGTATTTCCCCAAGTATCAATGGCTGAAATGAGGACGTAGCGGGCTTTTACATCATTAAGATTGGGGCCAGCAAAACCCGAATAATCTGATGTTCCAGGTGCTTGTTGCCATAAATAACTTGTGCCGAGAGCGTGCCATGTTATTCCATCTTCCGAATAATCTACTGTTACATTTTTAAAGCCCTTATTGGTTTCGTTGGCTACATTATAGTTCCAAACTCGTGTACCTTGAAATTTGTAAACATCGCCAAAATCGTATTTTATCCATTTGGTAAGTGTTGTCCTTGCGGTATTTGGGTTTGGACTGGTATCGCACGAAACCCAAGAACCTTCGGCATTATTAAGGAGATTTTTGGTAGCGGCACAACTTTCATACGATTGGTAACTGACTGATAAATCGTCGCAATCTGTACCAACACAGGGCGTACCAACGCATTGGCAGTTGTTATTAAATTGGTCGTTTTTAGTGTATGGATTTCCGTCGTTACATGGTGTTCCTTGTGCAATACACGAAATTTCACAATTATAATCGTACAGATAAAAATTGGGAACACGTTTCCACTCTCTACTTTCATAAAAAGGTGTTTTCCAGAAAAGATTAAAGTGGTCACGCCAGCCGTTTTCTTTGTGCCTAAATTCGTAATAATAATACTTCCCTTTTTCTAAATAAAGCGGTGCAATAGTTTGAAAACTTGAAATATTGTGTTCATTTTCATCTACGCCATAAATTACAATGGCTTGGTGGTATTGTTTGTATTGAACAGAATCGTTTTTGCTCAAGAAAAAATAGGTTTGATTATCTCCAGTGATATTAAATTCATACATTCCCGACATGGGAACGGTCAAATATCCTTGAACTAATGTTCCGTAATTTTCTTTTGTGTAAGGTACTAAAGGCCCATAAGCACCAAGCAGACTTTCTTTTCTATCGGGAACAAGAGGGAATTTAGGAGCATTTACTAAGTCAGGTTCAACGTAACTTCCTACGATATTGTCGTAATAATATGCTTCGGTCAAACCCTTTGTTCCAACGCAAGTATTGGTAGTTGGGTACGTGCCAACGCAGTTACAAAAGCCATCTTGTTGGTCGTTGGTTGTCAGCGAATTTCCATCATTACAAGGTGTTCCTCTTACGGCACAGTTTTGTCCGCAAACATATTCTTTGAGATAGTTATAATCTATCACGAGCCACGTAGTATCAGGATTTGCCGTTTTTCGCCAAAAAAGGGTCATGTGGTCACTCCATCCAGATTCATAATTATACATTTCAAAGTAATAATTTTGCCCAGCCGTTAACGTTATCGCTGCCGTCGTTTGGTTGGCTTCTTTATTATGTTCGTCAGTTCCAGAGTAGGTTTTTACTTCTGCTTTTTTGCGTTTATTGGCAGGATTATCGTCGGTACTTAAATAAAATGCCACACGGTCATCGCCTGTGATATTAAACTTGTAAGTGGCGGTTTGAGGCACATAAATATATCCTCTAATCATAGAAGCATAATTATCGGCAAAATTTTGGGGCATTCTCAACGAACCTAACAGTTGTGTTCCATTGGGGTGTGTCGGAAAATTCTCTAAAGACGATAAATCTAAACTATCAGGATAAGAAGAAAAGTTTAGCCAATAACTCCATTTTACCTGCCCAGGCGTACCCACGCAACTGCTTTGCGAATAGAGCCAATTTTGGGTTAAGAGTAAAATGAATACTATGTAAAATATTTTTATTTTCATTTTTTCAATAAATTTTCAATCACTAATTCACTCAATCACAAATAAGCTCAATACGTTAAACAATCTTGTGGTAAATTTTCATTTGAAATGGTTGTGCCATTAAAATTCATAAAGCCAACAGGATAATTATTAGCTGAATAACTATAAAAATTTCCAAGATTTGGCAAAACATAACATAAATCATAAGGGCTGATTCCGTACCAAAGGGCTAATTCTGCATAAAATTCATCAGTTGAAATGGATGGAATAAAATTGCCTCTGAAAGATACATTTTGCTGATTGGAGGCACTCAAAACATCCATTTTGGGATATGCTCCATAAATTTTGCCCCCATTGACTGCTCCACCCATCACCATCGTATTGCCTCCCCAAGCGTGGTCTGCACCGCCACCGTTGGACGTAATCGTTCTGGCAAAATCCGAAATAGTGAAAGTGGTTACTTTATCAGAAATTCCCAATTCTACCGTTGCATCATAAAAACTTTTCAGTGCTTGACTGACTACTGAAAGTCGGCTATCTAAGCCCGAAATCAAATCACTGTGCATATCCCAACCGCCAAAATCAATAAAGAAAATTTGCCTTTTAGCTCCTAAGAAATTACGAACACTCATAATTTTGGTAATTGCTGAAAGGTCGTTTGACAGTTGGTTATCCGCAAATGTTGTGGTTAGAGTGGGCACTTTTTGCAAAGCATCTTTAAAAACTCCGAATGATGCCATTGAGTTTTTAGTGGTGGTAGAATAGGTTTTTTGTAACAAATTAGAATATGTTTTTGAAACCAAACTATCAATGGTATTATTTCGTGTTTGAGTCAATAAACCTGAGTTTCCCCACCAAGTTGGTACACTCTCAAATCCTATATTGTTGGCATTTACATCATTACTGATGGCATATTCTGAAATATTTTGCCCTCGTTGGAATATGTTTTTCCCTGCTAAAGAAATATTCATCGATACCTCTTGATGAGTGTTTGCTGCATTTAATAAGTCGGCAAGCCTTCCTCCAAAACCCAAAGCATCACGAGTTTGAGGTACAGAGGTTTGCCATTGCATCGACTGGTCTGAATGTGAATAAAGCCCGACAGGTAATTTTTTTAGACCACTTTGAAATTGTGTATAATTGGCGATTGGTTCTACCAAAGTGCCAATATTACCCATAAAGGCAAGATTTCCGTTATTGAATAAAGTTCTCGTTCCCGTCATCGTTGGGTGTACTCCAAAAGAATTATAAGAACATGGAATCCCTCTAAAACTGCTGCATTGTGGATTATTCAGTGATAATAAACCACCACTTGCCCCAACATTGGGAATGGCAAGGTCCGTTCTTACAGCTCTATATTCGTTATAGCCATTGTCGCCGCCACTTGTTGTACCTGTTGGTACTAACATATTATAAGAATCTACGCCACCCGAAAGCAAAATACAAACAATTGCTTTATAGTCGCTTGGCGGTGCTGATTTTACCAAACCAGAACCTAAAGCTCCATTTAAACTTGTTAAATTGGCTAAGGTACTCAGCAATGTGGTAGTTCCCATTGCGGCACAACTGGTTTGTTTTATAAAATTTCGTCTGTTCATATATTCAATTGTGATTTGGTGATTTAGTGAGTTGTGAATTACTGGAACTAATATTCACTAATTCACAACTCACTAAATCACCATTAAAATTATCTGTTTATCAAATAATCAGGAGATATCATTATTAAAAAAATTGCCATTCTAATTCTTCTATAAACATCTTCGGAGTAAGGTCGTCCGTAGTAATCATAAGTATATGGCATACTAATAATGGCTTTTCGGATTATTTCAATATTCTCTTTAGAAATAGCTCCGTGTGCCAATATGAGATTATATTTATCCAACAATTGCGGGATTTTTTCATTGACTGCCAAGGTTGAATCTGACAATAAATCAAACCTTGCGTCTTGGTCAGGTTTATATGTTTCATTACTAAAAAGCCCCCAAAATTCTACGGGGTCATCATTGACAAGCCAACTATTCAAGGCATTTACGTATGCAGTAAGTGTTTGAGAATTAAGTAATTGAAATTCTGGAGCGTATTTTTTGGCAGTTTTTAAGTCGCCATCGGGAGAATAATCAGGTTGAAAAAAGTTGAAAACCGTTGGCGAATACAAAGGAATTTGTTCAATTCTATTATAAAGTGTATACATCGTATTTCGATAAACTCCTCCTTGTGTTGTCAGTTTCAAGCCACGCATCAGATTCATATAACGCACAAAAGGCTCACGTAACATTCCTGCATAATTACTGTTGCTATCAGCGTTACAATCGCAGGCTTCTTGGTCTAATAAAATTGCCCTGACGACCGCCTTCAAATCTCCTCGAACTCCAGCACCATTATTATTAAAAACAGTCGCAACTCGTTGAATATAAGCAGGGGAAGGATTAGAAGAAACCAAACGTTGTATCAATCTTCGAGCCATGAAAGGTCCAACATTGGGATGATTAAAAATAATATTTAACGCATCTTGAATATCCTGTTCACCTTGCACCACAGGACGATTAGGAATGGTACTGCCCAAAAATGTTTTAGAGCCAGGTTCATGACCGTTGTAGATTCTTGGTTGCCACCAACCTTGATAATATTCTAAGGAATCAAGTGGGAAAAACTTCATTCGTTGGGTATAACTCCATTTGTCTTTTTGATAATGTCCCAAATATGGTCTATCTCCCCAACCCAAACCTGTAAAAACTTTTGCCAATGCAGTAATATCGGTGTTGGTATAAGTAGGAATAGATTTATTATTGGCATCTTTCATTTCTGAACCGTCCAAATTGAGTTTGTACAAGCCAATAGAAAATAGCTGCATAATTTCACGAGCATAATTTTCATCGGGATAAATTTGTTTGGTGGTATTTGTAGCGTGATTATTTAGAAATGTCAAATACGAACCCATGGCAGGATGATAAGTAATTTTATCTAAAATGGTTCGATAATTTCCAAAAGCCTCATTCAACAAAATATCATAATAGTTGGCTAAACCATAAGGCTGACCGTCAAGATTGGAAACACGTGAAATAACAAAAATTTCACTTAGTGCTAAGGCTGTTCGCCACCGTAATACATCAGGGGCAGTCATACTTCCTTGAAACCAAGACGCATCAAAGTGCCAATTTTGTACACCTGTATTGTCGAGCGTATATCCACCCGCAGGATTATCTCGAAGCATTGAATCAACCATCAATTGGTGGAGGCTTCTCAGATAGTTTTCTATACTAAAAGAGTTTGATAAATTAAGCTGATTGTCAATCCATTGCTCTTTTCCTAAAGTGGCAACACTTTGAATATCAGACATTTTTGCTCCAAGAGTTGCGTGTGAAAGAAACCGAGATGCTGAGTTATAATTGGGTAAATATCCAGAACTCTGTAACGTTTTAGTTCCATCTATGCTTTGAGAGGAAGACGAAACCGTTACATTTTTAACATTTCCAAGCCCAAAAGTGACCGTTTGTTGTCCGTGAATGTTAAAATTTAAGCTAAAAAGAGTGATGAAAAAAACGGTAAGTTTTAGTTTCATAAATATTTGAACACGTTTTATTAACCGATATATTAGTACCGATTTCAGTAAAATTATCTTGTTTAATATACTTTGGGCTAAAATCAGAAAATGTGAGTAGAAGTAATTGTTAAGAAGCTGTGATGAAGAATAAAGTCGCTCTGACAAATTTACCAAAAGACTAAGATAAAAACATACCGTTCACTCAACGGTTTTGAAAATAAATGATTTTTTTGGGATAAAGAATATTGAAAACTATGATGAAGCTAAAATTTCTCTTTTACAGAATTCAAAAGCAGTTGGAAACTGTATGATATTGATATTCTCCCAAGTATTTATCAGATTTAATATCGCACGAATTTTATACTCTAAATAATCCTCTCGAACCGTTCTTACAGGCTCATGATTAACACCCAAAGTAAATAGCATCTCATTAATTTGCTCTTGAACAGCCTCCTCTAAATCGGTATTGGCAATAAAAATATGTCTTTGAGAGTCGTATTCTAAAAGCTCAAATTCATTATAATTAGGATGGTCAAATTTTAAAATATTGTTAACAGGTTTGGTGCGTTTTATTTTGGTATTGACATCTGTATCAGCCATGAAAAAGTTATCCCAAAGCCATCCTTTTGTTTTCTTTTGGGTAGAATCAAAATGTTCCAATTGTCCTTTTACTGACCAATTTTGAGGTTTTTGATAAATACCATCTTTCCAATTTTGACCATCATAAAACGTTGAAATACAAAGTAATTGTTCAGTATAGGCACATAAACCTTGTTGGCAATGAAAGAGATTCATCACAACATCGTAGTAGAATTTATTTTTAGAAGAATTGTATTCGGGATGTTCGCTTAAAGATTCTTCCCAATTTTTATAAGCCGTAGATAGAATAGTGGTTTTGTCAATTTTTCTCATTAGTTATTCGGGTAGTCCAGCCTGTTAATTTTGATAGTTTTAGGTATTCTTGCCAAAGCTTCTCTCTTTCTTCGGGTGTGATATTGTTCTTTTTTAATTTGCTTTCTAAAGTTGCCAATTTCATCAAAGCCTTCACTCGTTTTTCATTACCTTCTGAATCTAAATCAAAAACTCTTTGCAAAATATCATCCCAACGCAAATACTGTGGATTTATCGTGTAATTATCCACGTGGCGTTCTCCTTCGTAATAAAGTTCTTGAAAGACTGTTCCTGTTTTCGGGTTAAATTTTAATTCCACAATCTCCCAAGGCTCAAAAGAAGAGGCAATTATGGGTGAATGTGTGGCATAAAAAAACTGGCAGTCCGTTGTCAAAGAGGTATAAATATCAACGATTTCTTTTTGAATGTCTGGGTATAATGAGCGTTCGGGTTCGTCGAAAAATATCGCCGTTCTATTTGGTTTTAAGGTATAAAGTGGGAGCATTGAAAGAAAAACTTGACGTGTTCCTGTACTCTGAAAATCATAAGGAACTTCTTGACCATCAAGTGTTTCTATCTTAATGGTTTTAACATCTTCAATTCTTTCAAAATCTAATCTTGTTCTTACTCTTAGGTTAAATTTATTCAGAACTCTGTCTAAAACTTTATCCGCTAAATCTTGTAATGGATTAGGATTATTTTGTTCCCACTCTTGGTATTTTTTTGCAGCCTCTAAAATTTCTTCTGATTTGAAGCCTGTTTTATTGGTAATCTGTGAAATAGCAAGACTTTTCTGGATTTGGGTTTCTCGGTATTCAGTAATTTTATGATTTATGTTGTACCAAGTTATTTCAAACCCTAAACTTCCGAAATCTATAAAATTGAGTTCTATTATATTATCTATAAGATATTCTGTTAGGGCACTCTGATTTGGTTGTATATTATTCGTAAAATTAACGGGATAATATATGGAAACCACTTTTGTTGAAGGAAGGTAATTTTGGATAACCTTTTGAATGTTATGTCGTTTCAACTTAATGTCAGTTTCTATTTCACTTCGAGTTAGAATAACATCAAAAGTTTTTTCTTCTGTTGCACTAAAAAACATTTCCTGCTCAGTATGAGGAGTAATAAAGATGATACGTGAACCAATTTCATCCTGACTTACTTCTAAAAGCTGCTCGTCATTGTATCCAAATAAAAAGAATGCTCTAATAAATTTTTGAATGAACTCCAACAAACTCGTCTTCCCTGTCCCACTTTGTCCAATAAAGCAAACCTTATCCAAAGGTTGTCCCGCTTTTTCGTGTCCTTGGGGATAAGTCAAGTCTAATTTGAAATCTTCAAACTGATGGTATTTTTTGATATATAATTCCTTTACTTTCATTGTATCATCAACTGTTTCTACAAAGTAAATCAAAAAACAAGATAAAACCACTCGCACAGCAAAGCCCATTCCCCAAAAATTCCGTAATTTAGTAGTCCTTATAAAATAAATTTATCGAATCAAGCATATAGAGTTACAACAAACATCGAAATGTGAACCGTGCAACGGTCGCATCGAATATTGAAATATGGAAGAAGAAAAAAAATCACTGAATTTCCTTGAACAAATTGTAGAAGAAGATTTAGCCTCTGGCAAACATGAAGGACGTGTCCTTACTCGTTTCCCTCCTGAACCAAATGGTTATTTACACATTGGTCATGCCAAATCTATCTGTTTGAATTTTGGTTTGGCAGCTAAATATGGCGGACAAACTAACCTCCGTTTTGACGATACCAATCCCGAAAAAGAGGAAACTGAATACGTAGAATCTATCAAAGCGGACGTAAAATGGTTGGGTTTTGAGTGGACTAATAATCAAGAACTGTACGCCTCTGACTATTTTGAAACGCTTTATCAATTTGCGGTAGAGCTTATCAAAAAAGGTTTAGCGTATGTGGACGACCAACCCGCTGACATGATTGCAGCACAAAAAGGAAATCCAAATTTTGCAGGAGAAGATAGTCCATATCGTTATCGTCCGATTGCCGAAAATATTGATTTATTTGCTCGTATGCGTGCAGGAGAATTTCCAGATGGAGCGAAAGTATTACGGGCAAAAATCGACATGGCTCACCCAAATATGCACATGCGTGACCCATTGATGTATCGTATCAAACACGCTCATCACCACCGCACGGGCGATGCTTGGTGCATTTATCCGATGTACGACTTTGCTCATGGACAGTCAGATTCTCATGAAGAAATCACACATTCAATTTGTACATTAGAGTTTGACGTTCACCGTCCTTTATACGATTGGTTTATTGAAAAACTCAATATATTCCCTTCTCAACAATATGAATTTGCTCGTTTGAACTTGACAAATACTGTCATGAGTAAACGTAGATTGTTGCAATTAGTGCAAGAAGGTTTGGTTTCGGGTTGGGACGACCCACGAATGCCAACGATTTCGGGGTTACGTCGTCGTGGTTTTACGCCTGCTTCGGTACGTAATTTTTGTGAAAAAATTGGTGTTGGGAAGCGTGAAAATTTAATTGACGTAAGTGTTTTAGATTTCTGCGTAAGGGAAGACTTGAACAAGTCTGCTACTCGTGTTATGGCGGTGCTTGACCCTTTGAAAGTGATTATTACTAACTATCCAGAAGGGCAATCAGAAGAAGTATCCATCGAAAATAATCCAGAAAATATTGAAGCTGGCAGTCGTTTAGTACCATTCAGTCGTGAAATTTATATTGAACGTGACGACTTTATGGAAGAACCGATGAAGAAGTTTTTCCGTTTAGGACCAGGATTAATGGTTCGTTTGAAGGGAGCATACATCATCAAATGCGATGATTTTGTGAAAGACGAATTCGGAAATATTACAGAATTACATTGTAGCTATATCGAAAATAGTCGCTCTGGAGGTGATGCTTCTGGCGTAAGTGTTAAGGGTGTAATTCACTGGGTTTCAGTGCCTCATGCACACAAAGCAGAAGTTCGTTTGTATGACAGATTATTGATTTTAGAAGATGCTTCACAAGTTGGAGATGACTTCAAAAAATTCCTTAATCCTGATTCTTTGACGGTACTTTCTGAAGTTTTTATTGAGCCAAGTTTGAAAGATGCTAAAATCGGAACAAACTATCAGTTTATGCGTAAAGGATATTTCTGTTTAGATACCGACTCAACGCCTGAAAATTTGGTATTTAATCGTACCGTAGGTTTGAAAGATAGCTTTAAAAAATAGTTTAGTAGCACAGACTTTAGTCTGTAAATTTTGTAACACAGACTTCAGTACAGTGTTTAATAAGTTATCTGGATAATTTTCATCCTAAAATGTTTGATTGGAGAACTTCCCGAAAGTTTTAGAACTTTCGGGAAGTTGAAATAACTTATTAAACAGTGTATTCAGCCTGTATGTAATTATTTTACAGACTGAAGTCTGTGTTACTAATAAACTGCCTGATAATCAACCGTAAAAACAATAATTGAAACCTTATTTTTTCCTACTGTTACGGGTAAAATATTTCCTTTGTCATCAAACGAATTGGCGTACAAACCTTTATCTCCTTCACGTACTAAAAGTGAATAACTTCCTTCGGGTAAATCCACACAAAATCTTCCTTGACTATCAGATTTTACCGTTTTTATGAGCGTTGAAGCAATGGCTTTGTAAAACCCATCTTGCAATGTTGCTTGAGCAATATTGGTAAGTTCATAAACCAATAATTCACGTTCGATGGGTTTAGGAGGAAGAATGACTTTATCTGGTGACGGCATCATATTGCCTGATTTCCAAACAATTGTGCCACAAATACCTTGTGTTGTGGAAGAACTTTTAGTATTTTCTTGAACCACAGGCTGAGGTTTTGTTTTAGCAATAACCTTTACTTTTTTCACTCTTTTATGCACCTTCTTTTTAGCTTTTTGTGCAAAAGAAAGCGTTGTGATAAAACAACAAATACATAAAATCAGTGATGATATTTTCATAGTCTTGAATAATTTTCTCTCATAAACTCCATAAAATCTTCTACCATTGAGATATATTCGTCTATGTCTTCTTCTGTAAATTCTCCGTTCAATTCATAGTCAGCGATTTGTCTTTCTTTAAACAATTTAGCTAAGTATTGACCGTATTTTTCGGGATTAAATTGGTGACAATAAATAACTCTGCAAATTTACTTTGTACACCCGAATGCGTTTTCGTAAAATATCTTTGCTCAAAAATAAACCTCGAACAATCCAAAAATAAGCGTAATGGCAATGATTCACTGCACCTTTTTAACGTTCGTGCAGCTTGTAAACTATCTTTCTGCCTGCCTAAAATATGTAGCCAAATCTTCATTCATAAACGGTTATTCCTTCTTTTTTAATAAACCTGAAAATGGCTTTATTTGAGGTCTGAAAACTGTTTTTAGAAACAATATAAGATGAAATTGGAATAAAGTTATGTTTCAATGATAAATCAAAAAGCTCATTATTTGTTTCTCCAATTTCTCTTGTTATTGATACATTTTCATCATTCAATAATACCAAAAAATCAATATCTGATTCTTCATGAAAATCACCTCTGGCATAAGAACCATATAAAATGATTTTTGCCAAACGGTCTGCGTAATGTTCAACCATTAACTGATTAAAGTCTCGAATTAAGGCATCTTTATTGAACATAATTTTTGCATTTATCTATTTCCTCTTAAACAACGAATCCACAAATTCTTTCTTATTGAAAACCTGTAAATCTTCGATTTTCTCGCCAACGCCGATATATTTTACTGGAATTTTCAATTGGTCTGAAATTCCGATAACTACGCCACCTTTAGCCGTTCCGTCCAATTTTGTAATTGCCAAAGCCGTAATTTCAGTGGTTTTTGTAAACTCTTGAGCTTGAATAAAGGCATTTTGCCCCGTCGAACCATCCAAAACCAATAATACTTCGTGCGGTGCATCGGGTAAGAATTTTTGCATCACTCGTTTGATTTTAGAAAGCTCGTTCATCAAGTTTACTTTGTTGTGTAAACGTCCTGCGGTGTCAATAATTACAACATCGGCATTTTGTTCAACGGCTTGTTTTACGGCATCAAATGCAACTGAGGCTGGGTCCGTATTCATGCCGTGGTCAATTACGGTAATGCCCACTCTTTGTCCCCAAAGTTTCAATTGGTCAACTGCTGCCGCACGGAAAGTATCACCTGCACCCAAAATAACTTTGTTTCCAGCTTTATGAAATTGCGAAGCTAATTTACCAATCGTTGTTGTTTTTCCAACGCCATTTACGCCCACCACCATAATTACATACGGTTTTACATCGGTGATTTTGAAGGCATTTGTAATATCCTGCGATTTGTTTTCGGCTAATAATTCAGCAATTTCTTCTCTAAGAATATTGTCTAACTCCTTTGTGTCCACGAATTTATCACGAGCTACACGAGCTTCAATTCTTTCAATAATTTTGAGGGTTGTATCCACGCCCACGTCCGACGAAATTAAAATTTCTTCTAATTCATCCAATACCTCTTCATCTACTTTAGACTTTCCAACTACCGCCCGACTCAATTTTGAGAAAAGCCCTTCTTTGGTTTTTTCTAATCCTTTGTCGAGCGTTTCTTTCTCTTCTGTATTTAAAACTTCTTTTTTCTTAAAAAAATCAAATAATCCCATGTTTGTTCTTTATTTGTTATCAATGATAATCATCTGCAAATTTACACTTACTAATTTGATACAGACATAGTTGTAGCAAATTAGTTTTGAATTAAGCCATTCTATTTTTTAGCAAACTTAAAAATACTTCGGCTTTGATAAGGTTGACGGGAGGAAAGGGTATATTTTGTAGAATATTGAAGTGACGGTCGTTAGTAACCAGAAAATCTGCCTGTGAAGCCACAAAAATATCAACAAATTTATTGTCGTCAGGGTCAGATTCTATTAAATTCCATTGATAATATACCGTTTGTTGATGAACATTTTCTAAATGAAGTAATAATTCAAATACATCATTTGTGATTTGCTTATCATAGCGTTTTGAAATGATTTCATCATATTCTGCTAAAATATCAGTGCTAACTACTAACTCAAAGGACTGTTCAAGAAGTGCATCAAATATAAATGCGTAGGGAGATTGCGGAGCTAATGATACTAAAAAAACATTAGTATCTAAGACCACTCTAATTCTATTGGTTTTCTTCATTCAGCCAGTTATTCATTGTTTCTGAGGTGTATCCTTTTTCATTCCAAATGGCATCGGTTCTCTTTCTAATTCGACGAGCAAAAAAGAGTGTTAGCGTTTGCTTTAACTCTTGAAGTTCATCATCGGGGAGTTGATAAGCAAAAGTATTTAAAAGCTCCACTTGAACGTTTGTGAGTGGCTTTGTCATCGTTTTGGATGTTTTAATTTAGTACAATATTAGCATTTTTTGGAAGATTCCCAAAATAGAAAGGATATGACATAAACAACAAAAGCCTTCACACAAGGCGAAGGCTTTTGTTTTGAGGGTATAGTTATTGGATTTTAGGTCTTAGTTTTAAAACAAATCACCCAATTCCTAATAACTTTTTTAAACCATCTCTTTCTTCTGTTCTGCACGTTTACGCTCGCCTGAGTCAAGGTAAATTTTACGGATACGGATAGATTTTGGAGTGATTTCTAAATACTCATCTTTTTGGATATATTCCATTGATTCTTCTAAAGAGAAGTTCAATTTTGGAGCAATTCTTACGTTGTTATCAGTACCTGATGCACGCATGTTGGTTAATTGCTTCGCTGTTTGAACGTTTACTTCGATATCATTTTGGCGATTGTGTTCACCAATTACCATACCTGTATAAACTTCTTCGTTAGGGTCAATAAAGAATACACCTCTATCTTGCAATTTATCAATTGAATATGGAGTGGCAGCACCTGAGTTCATTGAAATCAATGAACCGTTGATACGTCCAGCAATTACTCCTTTGTATGGTTCGTAAGCTTTGAAACGGTGAGCCATGATAGCTTCTCCGAAAGTCGCAGTCAATACTTTTGAACGCATACCAATCAAACCACGTGAAGGAATGTTGAATTCTAAGTGTTGTAAGTCACCTTTTGGTTCCATAATCAACAATTCTCCTTTTCCTTGTGTAGCTAATTCAATTACTTTACCTGCTGATTCTTCAGGAACGTCAACTACCAAGATTTCAACTGGCTCTAAACGTTCGCCGTTTTCACCTTCTTTGAAAATTACTTGAGGCTGACCAACTTGTAATTCATAACCTTCACGACGCATCGTTTCGATTAAAACCGACAAGTGAAGAATACCACGACCAAATACTAAGAATTTATCTTCAGAACCTGTTGTAACTACTTTCAATGCTAAGTTTTTCTCAGTTTCTTTGAACAAACGGTCACGTAAGTGACGAGATGTTACAAATTTACCTTCTTTACCAAAGAATGGAGAGTTGTTGATGGTAAACAACATATTCATTGTTGGCTCATCAATCGAGATTCTTGGTAATGCTTCTGGATTTTCGTAGTCAGTAACAGTATCACCAATTTCGAAATCTTCGATACCTGTCATTGCACAAATTTCACCAGAAGAAACTTCTGATACTTTTGCTCTTCCAAGACCTTCAAATACTTGAAGTTCTTTGATTTTCATTCTTTTTACAGAGCCGTCAGCTTTCATCAAAGCAACTTGCATTCCTTCTTTGAAAGTTCCTCTGTGTACACGACCGATAGCGATACGACCCACGAAAGAAGAATAATCTAAAGAAGTAATCTGCATTTGTGGAATTCCTTCGTTTACTGGTGCTGGAGGAATGCTTGCGATGATTACGTCTAATAATTCAGTAATATCTTCAGTCTGACGTTTCCAGTCTGTACTCATCCATCCTTGTTTAGATGAACCGTAAAGTGTTTGGAAATCTAATTGGTCTTCAGTTGCTCCTAAGTTGAACATTAAGTCAAAAACTTGCTCATGTACTTCGTCAGGACGACAGTTTTCTTTGTCAACTTTATTGATAACTACGATAGGTTTTAAGCCTAAATCAAGTGCTTTCCCTAATACGAAACGAGTTTGAGGCATTGGGCCTTCAAAAGCATCGACTAAAAGACAAACACCATCAGCTAATTTTAAAACTCTTTCTACCTCACCGCCAAAGTCGGAGTGACCAGGTGTATCAATGATATTAATTTTTACGCCTTTATAGCGAACAGACACGTTTTTTGAAACGATTGTGATGCCACGTTCACGCTCTAAATCGTTGTTGTCAAGGATTAAATCTCCGAATTCTTGGTTATCACGAAATAACTTTGAAGCGTGGATGATTTTATCGACAAGGGTAGTTTTACCGTGGTCAACGTGAGCAATAATGGCGATGTTACGAATACTTTGCATGATTTCAATTTGAATATTTGAAAATTCGGTAATTTGAAAATGAAATTCAAAAATTATCAGACTGCCAACTCATCATTATTTCAACGACCGAGTTAATGTCATAAAAATTTAAAATTTTCAAATTTGGTACATTTTCAAATTCTTAGATTTTAGGGTGCAAAGGTACGGAGATTATCTTAGAAAAATACTATTTGATGGAAAAAATAATGAAGAAATAATTAAGATTAAGTATTTATCGTTAGAGGGGTTAAGTTATTGTAAATCAATACTTAATAGCCATTGTATAAACGTTAGTATTTGGATTTAAGATTAGTTTTTTCGGGCTGAAATGATAAAAATACAATTCTGTTTTTTATTGTGATACTGGGATTGTTAATCTAACCTGTGTTCCTTCCTGACTTTTTGAGTCAATTTTGATTTCTCCGCTAAGACTTTCTGCCCTTTTACGCATATTTCCTAAGCCATTTCCCGATTTGATATTTTTTTCATCAAAACCAATTCCGTTATCAATAATAGTTAAAATTAGACTTTCTTCGTGACGGTTGATTTCAATCGTCACTTCATCTGCATTTGAGTATTTTACGATGTTATTTATTGCCTCTTTAAATATCAAATAAAAATTGTATTGTTTTGAGGGTGAGAGTTTTACGTTGGGTAGGGAGTCGGTATTGAAAGTGTAAAAAATGTCTTTCATTTCTAACATTTCGGAAGTAAATTCTTTCATTTTCACCAAAACGTTATCAAAATTATCTTCGGTTTGTTTGGTCGTCCAGACAATGTCACTCAATGAACGTTGTACTTTTTGTGAACTTTCTCCAATACGTCGCACCATTTCTTTGACAGAGTTTGAGTTTTCACCCATTTGATTTTCAACTACTTGGCTCAAAATGCCGATACTGCTCAAGGTTGAACCAATATCGTCGTGCAAATCTCGGGCAATACGATTTCGCATCTGTTCATTGGTTTGTAATTGTCGGATTACCTCAGCTTGATATTGTTCTTTTTCTTTTCGGTCAGAATTGATTCTGTATGCCAAAGCAAAAGAAAGTAAGACTACTTCTAAGGCTGAACCTACTTGTAGTGCATTTCTCGTAAAATTATCACTTGGTAAAATATTAGATAATTGCATGATAAAAATTAAAGCACTTACCAAAAATACAGACCATGCAATCAAGAAAAATAAGGCAGATTGAGAGCCTTCCAACCATACAAATGTGGCAATCATGAGTACGTAAATCACTGTTAGGAAGGCAAATAAGTGTAACATCGTGATGCTTAATGCACCTAAGCCAAACCAATAAGATACTAAACAGATAATAATTAGGCTGATAAGTATTTTTGAAATTTTTAGAGCAATGGGTAAATAACGGTTTACGTCCAAGAAACTATTGGCAAACAATACCCCAAAAATAACTCCAGAAGAGATGAAAATGGGCGTAAAACGATTAAACCATAGGGCATTATTCCAAACAAATTCGTGTGAAATACCTTTATTATAAGCAAAAAAACAAGCGAACGAAAGCACATAAAATACATAATAGAGGTATTCTTTGCTACGAACTGTCCAGTAAATAAAGAAGTTGAAAATTGCCATGACCAGCATTAAACCCAAATAAATGCCCTGCATTAAGTCTTTTGAGTGGTTGTCTTCAAAATAAACTTTTAGTGGTGCAATCCTTATCGGAAATAATAATGGCAATGAATTTTGAAAACGAATGTAATAAGTACAGGTTTGCTCAGAGTTGAGGTTGAGGTCGAATAAATAAAAATTAGTATGGAAATCTCGTTTTGAAACGGGTACAAAAACTCCCGCTTTTTTATGAGTGATTTTGTTGTTGACATCAATTCTGAAAACATCAATACTATCAATGACTGGCTCGGAAATTTCAAGATAGAGTTTTTGAGAAGACTTGTTTTGGAGTGTAAATCTTGCCCAAATGACTGACGAAGTAATGCCAAAATTAGGATTGAGTTGAATACTTTGTGTAAACCGAGCATCAATATCAGAGCGTTTACTGACTTCCTCAAAAGTCAGTGAAGCAGTTTTGTCCTCAAAAACCTCAATTTGTCGCCCGATTAATTGGGCTTCATTGGGGTCTTGCATCAAGATTTTTCGTTGAGAAAATCCCATTAAACAGATACAATTCAATAGAAGGAAAGTAAAGAAACTTCTTTGAGTAATAGTATGAATTTGAAAATTTGGGGTAAGTATTTTGACAATCGTTCTCATGAAATTTATCTTGGGATTCACCTCAAACCTACAAATAATCAGTCATTTATCAAACAAAAAGGTTCAAACGAGACCGTTTGAACCTTTTTGTTTAAGTATTTATGGATTATTACATTCCTAAAGATAATGTAAAAGTAGCAGCCCAATTGAGTGTTCCTTTTAAATTAAGCGTTTTGGCTTGTGAAGCTACATCAACAGTTACGGTATGAGCGGTATCCACAATTACATCACTTGCCGCAGTTGGCACACAGTTACAATCCCAAGTGCTTGGCGATGACCAGTTTCCTGTTGATACACTTGTGATGGTCGCTGGAGCTACTGGAGGCAAGCCAAATCTAAAGCGAGCATTAACAGGATAATGGTCTGATGTGGTTGATGTATATCCTGCCACATAATTGATTGGTCTTGAAACGTTTACTGTTTTTTCTAAGTAATAAATGCCTGACGTTGATGGAGCAGGGTTTGAACCCGTTGCTGGAATTACTCCGAATTCGTTTGAAACCATAATGTGGTCAATGATATCAGCATAAGAAGCTGTACTTGAAACGGCACAATCACTTAATGCCTTTGATACTTGAACGTAGTTTGTATTATCTGAAACGAAATTACCATACGTAGAAGTTTGTCCTACATAAATTGAACCATCCAAATCATCATTATAATCTCCCAACATCATGATATTAGCACTTGGATAATTTGTATCTAATTCAGCCTTTAGGTCAATTACGTCTTGCTTCCTTCTGTTATAACTTGCTGCATCTGAACCCGATTTAGCATGAAGTCCTACAAAATTGATTCTTTTCGTAAGTCCATTTAAAGTAATATCTGCAACAAACATATATGGTAAACGTCCAGATGCCCAATTGTTTGGATAAGGAGTTGCCACTGGTGTAGCATTATATCCATATTGACTTGCTAAAAGCGATAATGTATCAACATAACTTACAATACTTTTTTTGTACAAGAAACATACCTTTTGTCCAAATGAAGTTGCACTATTTGTTTCTGGCGAGTCAAAAAAGTGAGAGTAATATTTTGTTTGGCATACCACACCATACTCTGGCAAGTCAGTACCAACTCTTGCAATAAATTGTTTGTGGTCACAAACCTCTTCTACACAAAATATATCTGATTTTAAAGTATTCAAAACCGTAATGACATTAGTCATTTGTTGGGTATCGTTTGTTGGCCCTAACGCACTTGGAGAAGTCGTTGTATTTCCTAACCATTCTACATTCCATGTTGTAATATCAAGAGTCGAGTCAACAGGTACGGCCGTTGAAGCAATTGCTCCACAACTTGCACTCGGACTTGGTACAGGCGTAACACAAGTAATGGCACTGTTTCCTAAATCAGCAATTGTTCTTGGGAATAATTGTAAAATATTAACCGTTGCCGAAGCATTAATATAATGTCCAATTACCCCTGTAATGTCTTGAGTAACTGTGGGAATATTTTGAGTTGGGATGGTTGTAGCGGTCGCATCAACTCTAATTTCTGCTTCTCCTTGTGAGTTACAAGCAGTAATGGAGTAATTTGTATTTGAGGCAAAAGTTCCTGTAACGTTGATATTTGTACTAATAATTTTTACCAATTTACCCTCATTGTCTGCTAAAAATGTAGGTAGATTAATCCCTGTTGGCGGATTGTTTGCATCAAAAATAATGGCAGGAGGAGTTGTTATTGCTCCATTACCTGTTATTTTATTAACACAAGTGGCACTATTAAATTCAGCTTCACCATTAAAGCGAGCCATACCGCCAGTTACTTTCACCGAATCCCCTAAAGCAATACCATTAGCGGCTACAACTCCTCCGCTGGCAGTAGAAAAAATGGCAAGTCCACCTGTTGTATCTTGAACGTAAAACTTATTAGTTCCAAAAATAGCAGTTACACGTCCTGCGACCGTTGCAGGTGTTGCCGTTACGCCCGTCGCAGGAAATGTTCCTTGTTCTGGAATAGACGCACGAACCACAGATATATTAGTGGGAGTAGTACAAGCAACAGTAACCGTTCCACTTACTGCAACAGTTGGAGAAGGCGTAAGATTTGTAGTAGTATGAGTAATATTTCCAGAGAATGTTCCTGCTGTTGTGTTTATCAATCTTACATCAATCGTTGTAGTTGCAACACTTCCGCTTGATTGTGGTAAAATTAATGATGAAGCATAGGCATTTGCACCCGTTTTAATTTCAAATCCAGCAGGAGCCGTAATTGTAATATCACTAACCAAATTTGTACCTGAAACGGTATATGATTGAGGCGTAACAGGATTTCCTACAAATGTTGAAAATGTAGTTAAAGTACCAGTTGTGGTAACTACTGGCGGTGGAACTGTGGTTACAGAACCTGATAAAGCAACACTTGGAGGACTTGCAACTCCACCACCACTATGAGTGATGTTTCCACTGTATGTGTTTTCTGTCAAACCAGTTTTAAGGCGTGTATAAATGGTTGTTGATGCGAAGGCACTACCAGAATATAATACGTTTAAGGAATCTTTAAATCCACTTCCTGATGTTTTTGAAATCTCGAAATTAGATGGAGCAAATATTTTGATGGTATCTGAAGCAGGATTTAACACACTACCTGATAATGTATATGATTGCTCTGCTGATGGGCCATTGCTTTCAACGTAACTTAGATTTGTTAGAGAGGTTGAGGAACTTGTAAGTGTTGGGACAGGGATTAATGTTGCGTTGAATTGAATATTATCTAATCTATTATTACCAGAGGTATTAGTTGCACCTGTTACTGTTAGTCTAACATACGCATTGACAGCACTGTTTAAGCCTGTTACAGTAGATAGGGTTTGAGTGGCAAAAGATGAAGGAATTGTACTAATTGTACCAATAGAAGACCATGAAGTACCATTTGTGCTGTATTCCCATACTTGTGTATTAAAACCCGTTGAAGTTTTTTGAGTTGCATAAGAAATTACCAAATTTTGATACCCAGTCATATTTACCTTAAATATTATGCTTTTTCCATTAGCCGTTGGAGTTGCAGCTCCACCGAGAATAGCTAAAGATGCAGGCGACGTTGTAGTGGTGCTTAATCCCGTTGACGCACCCGCATTGAGTGCAGTTCCTCCAAACGCATTTAATTCTGCTGTAACCCATGAACTTGAATTATTAGTTCCATCAAGATATAGTGTTCCAGAACCAACATTGGCACTATATAATTTAGGCGTATTAGGAGATGCTAAGACAGCAGTACCAGGAGATGTTTGAAAATCCCATCCTGCAATTAAAGTTTGGGAGTAAGTTTTTTCAGAAATTGAAAATAACAGCAAAGAAAAAAGAACCAGAAGCACGCTTCTGAGATTTAGATTGGCGAAGTGTTTCATTATCAATAGAATGAGTTAGTTGAATGATTGATTTTTTAAGTTTGTTTGATAACGTAGGACTTGGGAAAGGCTTAATTTTGAGGGAGTTGAACTAATTGGCAATTCTAAACAAAAATACTGTTTATCATAAAAAACACCTACAACTCTAACATAAACAAATCATTAATTTTAAGAAAATCACCATTTTTGAGCATATATCACTAATCAAAACCTCCTTAATTTTTTTTAATTGTCACTTTGAAATAAATATGATGTAAGTTTTAACATTCTTTACGACCTTTGCAGAAAATTTACGACGAAAATTTATCGCATGAAACCAAATCAACGACCGTATATAATTGGCATTACTGGAGGAAGTGCTTCGGGGAAAACGTTGTTCTTAAATCAATTATTAAAGTCTTTTTCTAAAGAGGAAATTTGCTTGATTTCTCAAGACAATTATTACCGTGACCGCAAAGACCAACAAGTTGATGAACACGGATATATCAATTTTGACGAACCAAATTCTTTAGATTTACACCAGTATGCTCTTGATATTCAAACGATTCGCTCTGGAATGCCTTTCCAAAAACAAGAATATACTTTTAATAATCCTGATATTATTCCAGAAACGTTGACTTTTGAACCTAAACCAATTATTGTGGTAGAAGGACTTTTTGTTTTTTATTTCAAAGAAATTGCGGATTTATTAGATTTGAAGGTTTTTATTGATGCAAAACGAAAACTTAGACTTGACAGACGTATCAGACGTGATGCGGAAGAACGTGGATACGGTGAGCGTGAAGAGGTAATGTATCGTTGGGATAATCACGTTGAGCCTGCCTTTCAGAAATATGTAAAACCTTACCGAAAAGCATCAGATATTGTGATTCCCAATAATGTTCATTTTGAAAAAGGACTCGAAATATTGGTTGGTTATTTACGAAGCAAGATTTCATAAATAATCATCCCAATAAAAACCGTGAAGTAGCAATATTTCACGGTTTTTATTTTTCACCAATAATAATTTGAGCATTATCTTGCCCATAAGTGACTAAGAAAATTTCAAGCATTAATATCCAAACCATGTCACATCAATCTTTAATACTTACCAAAAAATCAGCGAAGGATTTATCCAAACTTCAAAAGCAATTTAATGCTAATGTTAAGAAAATTGAGGAGTTGAAAGGAAATATCGTTACTGAAAAGGAAATGCTTCGACGAATTCTGATTCGTATTCAAGCCGATATTGTCCCGCTTGAACGTAAACATAATGACCAACTGACGGAACTGGTCTATGTTTTTGACAAACATTGTGATAATCCATTTTTCAAGAAAAAAGAGAAAGCAAAAATGGCTGAGTTTATCATTGACAGAACGGTAGAATTGATTGAAAATTTGGGTATGGATAGCTTGAAACCTCTTTACGAAAAATATGCAAACCGTTCTTATGACGAAGTAAATGCTCAAGCTGATAATATCACGACAGATTTTATGAAGAATATGATAGAATCTAAATACGGAATTGAAATTGATGATGATGCCGATTTGAGTAATCCCCAAAAAATACAAGACTACATTGCCTCGAAATTGGAAGAAAAGGAATCTGAGGCTCATTTTCAAAATCCACCAAAAGAAAAAACTGCCAAACAGCTTGAAAAAGAAGAAAAACTAAAGCAAGAAGCCAAAAATATCAGTAAAGTTGCCAGAAGTATTTACACTGATTTAGTGAAGGCTTTTCACCCCGACCGTGAGCAAGATGAAACTGAGCGTGAACGCAAAACCGAAATCATGAAATTGGTCACGCAAGCCTATGAAAAAGATGATTTGTTTGAACTGTTACGTCTGAAGATTGAACTGCAAAATTCTGATATAGAGTCAATTACGATGGCGGATGAACAGTTGAAATATTACAATAAAATATTGAAAGAACAAGTTTCAGAACTTGAACGAAACCTTTTAGAAGTAAGAAAACGAGCATCAACGGCAATGGAAGGAACAAATTTATTTACTAAGTTTGGAGGCGATGAGAAGACAATGAAGCTTAAATTTTCATACGAAATCAGTCGTTTACGTAGAAATACCAAAGAATTAGAACAAAATATTGCGGTACTACGTGGACAGGAAAGTATGCGTAGATTTTTAAAAGATTTTGATAACGATTTTTATAATTAAAACAAAAATGACTCGTAAAGCTACCGAAAATGACCTTCCGTTTATCTTTGACCTGTATATGCACCCGCAGTCAAATCCTCATTTAATGTACGAAAAAATGGAATTGGAGCAGTTTCAGCCTATTTTTCAAGATTTATTGAAAGATGAAATCAAATATATTTTTGAAGATAATCAACAAATGATAGGTATGTTTAAGTTAATACCACTAAAATTTCGTTCTTCGCACATTGCTTATTTGGGTGGTTTAGCTATTCATTCAGATTTTGTAGGAAAAGGGTTTGGACTAAAAATGATGAACGCAATTATCAATTTAGCAGCAGAAAAGGGTATTTTAAGGATAGAATTGAGTGCAGGTATTGCTAATAAAAGAGCAATTGAATTATATAAACGAGCTGGCTTTGTAGAGGAGGGAGTGTTGAGAAAATACACGCACCTAAAAAGTGAAGGACGGTTTATTGATGAAGTGTTGATGAGTTATATTATGGATTAGGAGTCAGTATTTATGTTATGTGAATTTATATCCTCAACGTAGGCAGGGTTTCAAAATCCTGCCTACGTTGAAACTGGAATGATCTGTATTTTATACTCAATAAATTACTCAATCATATCAGCCTCTTCCAAGATATAATTCATCTCGTAAATATCGTCGGCATTGAGTTTTAATTTCCCCGTAAAAGTGTGCATTTCGTCGGTTTTGTACTTTCTAATTTCACTTTTCTTTGGTTTCAATGACATTACTGATTCTGGGCCTGCACCGCCACAAAAAAAGCATTGACTATACGGAAATGCCGATAATACATACATATTCGTAGCCACATCCACAGGAATTACGTAGCCTTTTATCGTAACTTCTTTGTTTTCTAATCTCTTTAATGGAGCTCCAAAAGTTGGATACAACATAAAAATAGATTCCTGCGGATACCACTTTTTCTTGAAAGAAACATCTTTCAACATATCCCAAGTGAGTTTTTCAGCAGGAGCATTTTTTGCCGAAATGAAGGTTGAAACTATCAAACCTAATAAAATAAATGCCTTGATTTTCATGTGTTTATGATTTTAGTAGCACAGACTTTAGTCTGTACCGATGACAGACTGAAGTCTGTGCTACTCGTCTGCTAATGTTTTTGAAATGTTGATGTTGTAAATTCCCAAAGATGGAATGGCAGCGGCTAATAATCCAATGAATAATGCACCTAAAAATAACCAAAACTCTTCTTTAAGCAAAGATAAAACGTTGAAGTCGTAATGAAAATTTTGTTCTATATTTTCTGACATAATCCCAAGTCCCAGACGGCTCAAAATAATCCCAATAATAAAGCCCAAAATGCTGATTATCAATCCTTCTAATAACAATAAAAAGAATAATCTCGTTCTACTCGCACCCATCGAAAGCATTAAAGCCATTTCATATTTTCGTTCTTTTAAGGAATTATAGAGTGACACAAAAACGCTCAGTCCAGACACGATAATAATTACTAAAGCAATCAATTTTAAAGCATCAATCCCGAAACCCATTAAGGCAAATAAACGATTGATTTCAATGGCAGGTGTAGCCGTTTGAAGCGTAGAGTTCAAATTGATACTTCTTGCCATCATCATGCCCATTGCTGGATTTCTGAATTTTACCAGCATTGAAGTAATTTCTTTTTCTTCGTCCATCGGACGAATGCTATTCGCCCCTACGTTGTTGTTGTCTTCTTCCAATAATTTCAAAGCATTTGCTCCTTTGCCCGCTTCTTCTTCGTGATGTTCTTCGTCATGCACTTCCCAAACGCTTTCTAAGGGTGTTATCATCATTTGGTCGAGTACCGAATTGGTATTTTTCAGAATCCCCACTACTTTAAATTTCTTGGCATCATGGGCGTGCCCTTCTTGGTCGTAACCATGTTGTGATGCAAAACTATCCCCAACTTTTAGACCTAAATTTTTAGCAACTTTTGCCCCTGCCACAATTTCCATTGCCTTTTCAAAGACTTTTCCTTGCTCAAATTCTGCTTGAAAATGCTCCAAATATTTTGGATTTGTTCCCACAATTCGGTAGCCTTGATAATTATCGCCCATCGAAAGCGGAATGACTGATTTTACCAAAGGGCTACGGGTTAGGCGAGTTGCCTCTTCCATTGAAATATTGCCCGTAGGTGCATCAATTTGGTAAATACTTGAAAGAATTAATTGTAAAGGACTTCCTTTTGCCCCAATTACCATGTCGATTCCTGCGACATTTCGGGTAAATTTTTCTTCGATTTGTTTGCCAGCTAAAAGCAAAAGTGAAATAATGGCAATGCCCAAAGCCATCAATAAAATGCTTAAAAAACTGGTTAGTGGCTTATCTTTTAAATTGCTTGTCGATATTTTTAGTAGGTTCATGATTGGGAGTGATAAGTTATGAATGATGAGTTAAGAGAGAAATAGGTAATAAGCGTGAAGTTGTTGAGGGGTAAAATATTTTAAAGAAAGCACCCCAAAATACTCATTGCTTATCACTCATAACTCAAGGCTTGCCGCAAACACATCTTTCAACCTTTGGTCATGCGTGACGACTATCAAACTTGCCCCAATTTCTTGTGTTTGTTTTTTGAGTAATTCAATCACTTTTAGACAGTTATCGTCGTCCAAACTTGAGGTTGGCTCATCCGCTAAAATCACCGAAGGACTATTCATCAAAGCTCTTGCAATGCTTACTCGTTGTTGTTCTCCTTGCGAAAGTTGCGTGGTTTTCTTCGATAAATGGTCAGTAAAGCCTAAGCTTTCTGCCAAATGTTTGGCTTTATCTTTCGCCTGATTTTTGCCTGCTAAATAATTGGATAACAACAAATTATCCATCACCGAAAGAGCATGAACAAAATGTGGTTTTTGGTAAATAATGCCCACATTTTTGGCTCTAAAATCTGCCGCAGCGGAAACAGATAATTGACTAATTTCTTGATTGTTGATTTGAATTTTCCCGCCCGTAGGTTTTAGCAAAAGTGCCATTAAATGTAGGAAAGTCGTTTTTCCTTTTCCTGATTTGCCCAAAATAAGCATCGTTTCACGGTCGGCACAAGAAAAATCAGGGAAGATAAATTGCTTATCAGCAGCGTAGGCAAAGGTTAGGTTTTGCGTTGCAATCATGGGTTTAGTTATCAGTTATTGGTTATTAGTTTTGATGAAAGTTTCTTTCACAAATATACATAAAAACCGTCCTTTTTCTGTCTCTATTTCCTATCGCCCCCTCCTGGCGTTTTTCCAAATTTCTCCTTGAACGCTTTTATAAAATGGGAAACACTTTCGTAACCAATTTCCATACTTATTTCCGACACATTTTTATTGGTTTTTTCCAACTGTAAATAAGCGTATTCGAGCCGTTTATTTTTAATCCAAAGAGCAGGAGAAGTCTTGAAATTATCTTGAAAATCTCTTTTAAAAGCTGATAAACTTCGTCCCGAAAGCCTTGAAAGTTCTTCCAACGAGAGAGGTTTTAGGTAGTATGAATTCATTAAATATTCTAAATCAACCTTCTCACCTTTGTAAAGTCTAAACAAAATACTGTTGAAGTGTCCCGAAATATCAATTTCAAGAATGTGAAGCAGTAATTCTTGTAGTTTTAATCGTAAGAAATGATTCAAATATTGTGTTTCATGATGAAAATACGGAAAGATAGATTCCGTGAATTTATTGAGACTTTCAGTGATTTCAAAAACCAAAAGAGCAGAAGCATTTTCGTGATTAAGTGGCACATTTTCAAATAGTTCCAAATGTTGTCCGACAAATTCTTTTAATAGCTTTTCGTTAAAGAAAAACACCAAACTTCTATAATTTGTATCAATCGTTTCCTGCATGAGATAATATCCACGCCTAATAAAAACAATATTTCCTTTACGAACGTGTATCGTTTGGGTTGGGGAAACGAATTTTTTTTCTCCTTCTAAAACAAAAATTACAGCGTGTTCTTCAAAAAAAACCTCATTCTTCAGCGGAGGGTCTTGATTTCGGTAGGCTACGAAAGTCATATCTTGAATTTTCAAGGACTGAAATTCGCCTGCGTGTATAAGAGAAGGGACTCGAATCATGATTTTGTGATTATGCTGCACAAAAGTAACAAATTAATCACAAATTTTTATTGCAACAATATTGCATTAGTTTTTAAAATGTATATATTTGCAACATAATTGCATTATGTAAATTTTTAAACTATGAAATTAATAAAGAAGCGTTTTTTTATCGCACTCATGGGTGCTACTTTAGTATTAGGTTGTAAAAAAGATGAACCAGCTCCAGTGGAGGACAACGAAAATTTGACAACCTTAAAGTTGAAATTTACCGAAGGTGGCACAACGTCAACTTTTATGTTTCGTGATGTGGATGGAGATGGCGGAAATGCCCCAACCATTGAGAAAATTACTCTAAGACCTAATAAAACTTATACTTTGGCGGTTGAGGTTTTAGATGAGACAAAATCGCCCGTTGCGGATATTACGGCAGATATTGAAGCAGAAAAGGACGAACATCTTTTTGAATACGTTTCAAATCCTACGAGTCTGTTAGCAATAACACCAACTGATAAAGACACTCGTGACTATAATGTTGGCTTGAAAGGTTCTGCTATTACAACGGCAGCGGGTACTGGAAAATTACGAGTTGTATTGCACCATCAGCCACCAGTAGGAGGGGTTGCCGTGAAAAATGGTTCTTTTACGGTTGGTAGTACCGATATTGATGTTAGTTTTGATGTGGAGGTGAAATAAAAGACATTTAATATAGATAAGTGAATAATTTTGGATGTAGTTTTGCGTTAGAGTTCTTGTAAATCTATAACAATAAAACAATACATACATCTCATGAAAAAACGTATTCTTACACTATCACTTTTTTGTCTCCCGATTGTTTCATTATTTTCTCAAAACCTCGCTGGAAAACGTATTATTAATGGAAATTTCTCCATGAATTCTACCAATATTAGTACGCAAGGAAATTCACTTTCATCTTCGGTGAAAACGTCTAATTTCACTTTAAATGCTACTTTTTTAACTGGGAAAGTCAGAGAAAATAACACCTACACAGCTTATGGGTTTGAGGTTAATGCTAATTCGAGAACTACTCCTCAATTAATAGGAAGTTCTGTTTTGAACATTTCGAGTTCGTCGTATTCAATAGGGCCTGCCATTCAGTTTGGTAAATTTGTGAAAGTTTTTGACCAGTTTTATTACGCTCCAAATTCAACTTTTAGTGTTTCTGGCACATTTGGTTCGAGTGAAACCTCAAATGCTTCTGGTGCTTCTTTGAGTACTGGAGGTTTTGGGGCGAGAGCTAATATTTCTCCGCTCAATTTTATCTATCAAGTGAATAATAATATTTTACTCAGCATGAATTTGGGAGCGGCAGGATTGAGTTATAGCTATTCAAAATCGTCGTCTGATAATCTTAATATGACTACCAATAACCTTTCAGTTTATGGAAGTGTGACAAATTTTTCAGGAATTGGAGCTTATTATTTATTCTAAAAATTAAAAGAAATAGAATTTCTAAACAAAGTCAGCGTTCAAAATGCTGACTTTGTTGTTATTACCACTTCACAGAATTTCCCTTCTCAATTCCCTTTCTTTTACAATATCCTGCATTGACTTCTAAAACATACTTAGCATTTTCGTAAGAGGGAATTTGCTCTTCAGAAAACGGTGTTCTATTGGCTTGAATGGTAACGACTTTCTTAGATTCGTCTAAAAACAAAATATCTAAAGGTAGATAAGTATTTTTCATCCAAAAATTACGTGGTTGATTGTCTGGAAAGATAAATAACATTCCACAAGAGTCAGGCATTGAACGTCTGTACATCAACCCTTGCGTGGTTTCTTGGTCATTATCGGCAATTTCTATCGTTAATTTTTGCTGATTTTTGGTAAAAGTCAATTCTCCTTCTTTCTTGAATTGAGGTTCTTCAACCTTCACTTCTTCAGTGGAGTTAGAGGTGATATTTTCTTCTGGTTTCTTGGAAAAGTTTAAAACTCCCGTTGAAATTAATCCGCCAAAAAGCAGAATGATTACTAAAATGATGGCGACTATTTTTTTCATGTTATTGAAGATAATTTTATGTAAATTTACCAATCTTCAAACTTCCTTGTATCATTCCATGAAAAAACTATTACTGCTTGTTGTTTACTTATTTATTCAAAACACAGCTTTCTCTCAAAAAATCTGTTTTTATAATGGCAAAATTTATACAGTTGATGCTCGTAGCTCGGTTGTGGAGGCGGTTGTAGTTGAAAATGGAAGGATTATTTTTGTCGGTTCAACGCCAGAAGCTCGTGCGGCATGGTCTGACAGTCGAACGAAAATGGTGAATTTAGAAGGTAAATTAATGCTTCCAGGTTTTATTGATAACCATACGCATTTTGCCGATGGTGGCATGTATTTGTTGGGAATTGACTTGCGTAACGCAAAATCGACTACACAATTTAAAGAAATCATCAAAAAGTATGTTGAAAGTCATCGAGGAGAATGGATAAAGTCTGGAAATTGGGATCATGAATCTTGGGAAGTAAAAGAATTGCCAACCAAAGAAATGATTGATGATTTTTCGATAGATACACCTATTTTCATTGACCGTTTTGATGGACATACTGCTTTGGCAAACTCAAAGGCATTGGCTTTGGCTGGTATTACCAAAGAAACAAAGTCGCCCGATGGTGGAGAAATTGTAACAGACCCAAAAACTGGCGAACCAACAGGTATTTTGAAAGATGCTGCCATGAATTTGGTTTACAGTATTATTCCACAATTGACACCCGAACAAAAGCTGAAATGTGTACACCGTGCTTTGCAGGAGGCTCGTGAAAATGGCATAACGTCGGTACATGATATTACTTTTAAACCCGATTTGTTGGCGTTCCAAGCTTTGGAAAAAGAAGATAAATTGACCTGCCGTTTTTATACACGATTGCCGATTGATTCTTACCAAAATTTAGTGGGAGCAGGTATTCAAGCGGGTTTTGGTTCTAATAAAATCAAATTAGGTTCGTTGAAAGCTTATGCAGATGGTTCGTTGGGAAGTAGTACGGCATTGATGTTTAAACCTTACGACCAAAACCCAAATACAAAGGGTTTGGCGAGTGATATTGTGATTAACGGAAAATTGAATAATTGGGCAATGGATACCGATAAAAATCATTTACAATTATCTATTCATGCCATTGGTGATTCGGCTAATTATTTGATGCTCAAATTGTTTGAAGAAATTACCAAAACGAACCCAAAATGGGATAGACGTTTTAGAATTGAACACGCTCAACACGTCAGATTAGAGGATATTCCTTTATTTGCTAAATTGGGGGTCATTGCTTCTGTGCAACCTTATCATTGTATTGATGATGGTGTTTGGGCGGCAAAACGCATCGGAAATAGGGTTGATTATACGCATCCATACAAGTCGTTTTTGGATGCAGGCATTAAACTTTGTATGGGGTCAGATTGGTCTGTTGCTCCGTTGAATGCAATTTTAGGAATTTATGCGGCAGTAACTCGCCAAACGGTGGACGGTGGGAATCCAATGGGATGGATTCCGAAACAAAAAATATCCGTAGCAGATGCCATCAAGGGTTATACCATTAATAATGCTTTTGCGGCTTTTGAGGAAAAAGAAAAAGGGTCGATTGAACCTGGGAAATTGGCAGATATGGTTGTCCTTTCAGACGATATTCTGACCATTAAACCAGAAAAAATACAAAATGTAAAGGTTTTGATGACTATTTTTGATGGAAAAATTGTTTACGAGAAGAAGTAATATTGGGTTTTAGGAGTTGGGTATTAGGTTTTAGTGAAAAAATGCCCGACTTATAAGAAAATACTTTCTAAAGCCTAAAATCAAATACCTAAAACCTTAAAATGGAAATATCCGAAATTATTAAATATCTATCTGACTCAAAGGAAATTATTAGTTTAGGACTTTGGGCGGTCACTTTTGTGGTTTATGCCGAGAATGGGTTGTTTTTTGCCTTTTTTCTTCCAGGTGATTATCTTCTTTTTCTCACGGGTGTATTTGTGGGAACAGGCTTTTTGAAATATACAATTGTCACAGTGCTTTTATACCTTTTTGTGGCGGCAGTATTGGGTTCGTTAACAGGGTTTTTATTCGGTAGATTTTTTGGCAGTACCCTTGAAAATCGTCCCGACCGTTGGTACTTTAAAAAGAAACACATAGAATCAACGCATGATTTCTTTGAAAAATACGGAAATCAAGCTCTGATTATCAGCCGTTTTTTGCCTTATATCCGTACCTTTGCACCCATTTTAGCAGGTATTAGTAAGATGAATTACCCTAAATATCTGTTCCTGAATGTATCAGGGGCTGCTCTTTGGGTTGGTTCATTAGTGGGAGGAGGGTATTTCTTTGGTGTACAATTTCCGTGGATAATCAATTATGTACAATACGTAATTTTGTTTTTCTTAGCGATTACTACTTTTACGGTTATTAAGGGTTATCTAAATATTAAAAAGTCTTAATTCGGCGGACAAGGCTGTTCGTGCTACATTTCATGCTTACAGATTTCGGTTACATATTACTTTTTATTATTTCTGCAATTGCTTTTACGGCATTGATGCTTTTTGTGGCGAAATTGATTCGACCCAATCGTCCAAATGCGGAAAAATTATCTACTTACGAATCTGGTGAAGAACCCGACGGTAATGCTAATGTGCGTTTCAATTTACGCTTTTATGTAATTGCTTTAATTTTTGTACTTTTCGATGTTGAGTTGATTTTCCTTTTCCCATGGGCAACTGTTTTTGGGAATCAACATTTAATAGAAATGACAAATGGTGTTTGGGGCTGGTTTTCACTGATAGAAATGTTCATTTTCGTGGGAATTTTGCTACTTGGACTGGCGTATGCGTGGGTAAAAGGACATTTGGATTGGGTACGCCCTGACATTCAAAAGCCTGATTATGAGTCTAAAATTCCTGTTTCTCTTTACGAAAACATTAATAAAAAATATACTAAGTGATGTCTTAAATTGTACAAAAATAAGTTTCGCCTTGCGTGTTCTACCGAATATCTACTTTTAAAAAATATTATTAAACGGTTTGACACGCTTTATTTAATTCTATAACTTGCATTAAAATTAATAGTCAATACCATAAAATTACACTTAATGAATCTTCAAGCTCTACGACAAGTTCCTTTCGGAAATTTCTCAATTAGAATAGTTAAACTTCTTGGAAAAAGATATTTGTTAGTTCCTGACCAAGCCAAAATGAGACGTGTTTTACTAAAAGACATTGTACGTTTGGAAGGAGTTCGTAATTATACCTTAATCCATCTCACAAATGGAGAGGTAATGATTAGCTCAAGGACATTGAAAGTATATGATTATGTACTGGAAGGAGCAGATTTTCTACGTGTACACAAAGCTCATCTTATCAATATGAAATGTCTTCAACGTTATGAAGCTGATTGTATGTTTGCTGTAATGCAAAACAAGGACAAAATCAGTATTTCGAGAAGAAAAAGAAAAGATTTTCAAGAAAGAATTGCCGTTAAATAGCGAAGAAAAGTAATAGTGAGATATGAATGAAAATTTTTATCTTTGACTAAATCTTCCATTCTATGTTCGCTCGCTTTCGCTTTTTTATTGTTCATTTACCTTTCATGCGTGTAAACGGCATGGCAATTTTTCCGTTTTTATTAATCAAACAAAAGTCTCCTTCGAAGGTATTAATCAATCACGAAAGAATCCATTTTAGACAACAAATTGAATTGCTGATTTTGCCGTTTTATTTGTGGTATGTATTTGAATATCTGCTAAATAGGCTAAAAGGTCAGACCGCCAATCAAGCTTATCGAAATATTAGTTTTGAAAAAGAAGCCTATCAAAACGATGATAATTTGGAATATTTGAAGAAAAGAAAATTCTGGGCGTTTTTGAAATATGTTTAAAGTAGAGAATAGAGGTTAGATTTTAGATTACAGATTTCAGAGGATAGATATTGGTTTCTTAACATGCTCCTTATCTTCCAAGACGAAACAGAGATTATTTGAAAATAATTTATATTTAAGGAACTATCCCTGCTAAATCGTACTTTCCTTTACTCTTTACTCTTTACTCTTTACTCTTTACTCTTTACTCTTTACTCTTTACTCTTTACTCTTTACTCTTTACTCTTTACTCTTTACTCTTTACTCTTTACTCTTTACTCTTTACTCTACCACAAATTCTGAGGGCAAACGATGCGGTGACGATTGTTCAGCATGATACCCAAAACAACTTCATGAGAACCTTTTGAGCGTTCACGAATGTCGGAAAGCGTATAATCGTAAGAATATCCAAGATTGATAAATGAACTAATATTTACTCCTAAAAGTCCCACCACAGCGTCTTTATGACGATACGAACCTCCAAACCAAAAGCGGTCTTTATGTACTGCTTTAAGGTTAATGTCAAAACTCATTGGAGCTTGATTGACTCTTTTTATGAGGGTAGAAGGAATAACCGCCCAATCTTCATTGATTTCTGCACGATAGCCCGCCGTCAAAAAATAGTGTGGATAAGCAGTTCCAATCCATGAATACGTACTTACGGTTTGGTTTGAATTTTGATAATTAAAATTGTCAAAAATGAGTTGATTTGCAGATAAACCCAAGAAAAAATGACGAGAATATAACCACGCTCCCAAATTAATATACGGTTGAATGGCAGATAAAGAACCATTGTCTAAAATAGCTTGGTCTGGGTTATCTCTTACTTGAATCTTGCTAAAATCGACACTATATTGTGTAATTCCCCCTGAAGCACCAATTGATAATTTTACATTTCCTGACACAGGAATATGATAGGCATAACTGGCTGTAATACTATTTTGGGTATTTGCTCCGATATGGTCGCTTACGATGGCAATCCCTATGCCATGATGCCCAGGCACACGAGCAGCCCCTCTAAATTCAGTAGAAAGTGAAAGCGGGCGACGAATAGTTTTACTAATATTGGGCGTAGCACCCGTACTGGTGCGGTCAGGCTTACCGATTGGAATATTGGCAGAAACATAGTACGTTGAAGGAGCTCCAGGAAAATCCGTCCATTGATTTCTGTACCCAGTTTTGATGTCCACATAATCTTCAATACCCGAAATGGCTGGGTTAATCAGATAACTATTCATCATGTATTGACTGTATTGGGGTTTGCTTTGGGCAAATCCAATCAGAGAGAATGATGTCAAAAATATAATCAGTACAATTTTTTGCATAGCTTTTTGTGGGCATTTCGTCAACTATTACCACATCAACGAAAAAACGAACCATAAAGATAAGTAGAAACGCTTTTTTTTTTGAATTTAGGGAATGATAATTATTATACGTGTAGCATTCTTTGGCTTTTTCTTCCCTACCAAATATTAATTCGTAATTTTGTAGTCTAAATTCATAATCAAAAAATGCGTAAGACATATTTCACCCCAGGCCCTGCTGAACTTTTTCCAACTGTTGAAAGACACTATCAAGATGCTTTTGAGCAACAATTAGGCTCGATTTCACACCGTTCGCAGAAGTTTAGAGATATTTATAAGCACACCGTTGAGCAGTTAAGAATTTTGATGAACGTTCCAGAAACAAATGGTATTTTCTTCACAAGTTCTGCTACTGAAATTTGGGAACGTTTAATTCAGAATACCGTTGAACACGAAAGTTTCCACTTAGTAAATGGCTCATTTTCAAAGAAATTCTACGATTTTTCAGTTGATTTAAACAAATTCGCTCACAAATTTGAAAAACCGTTCGGAGAAGGATTTGATAATGCTGAAATTATCGTTCCCGAATATGCAGAGTTAATTTGTACAACTGCCAATGAAACGTCGTCGGGTGTACAGATGCGTGCTACGGAGATTCATAAATTGAAAAGAGCTAATAAAGATAAATTTATTTGTGTTGATATGGTTTCATCAGCTCCGTATCCAGATTTAGATTTTAATATCGTTGATTCTGCTTTTTTCTCAGTGCAAAAATCATTTGGAATGCCCGCTGGTTTAGGTTGTTGGATTGTCAATCCTGCAATGTTAGAAAAAGCAGAACGCATGAAAACACATGAAAATCAGATTGGAACGTATCATAATTTACCTTCGTTATTCAAAAATTTCTCAAAATTTGAAACGCCAGAAACGCCAAACGTGATGGCAATTTATGTTTTAGGAAAAGTAGCGGAAGACATGAACAAAATCGGCATTGAGAACATCAGAAAGCAAACCGAAAAGAAAGCAAAAGTGCTTTATGATTTTGCTGAAAAATGTGATTTCTTAGAAATTTTCGTGAAAAACCCAGACCATCGTTCGCAAACAGTAGTGGTGGTAAATGTGAAAGACAAATCGGCAGCAGACATTATCAAACAAGTACAAACAGACGCAAATATGGTGATTGGTTCTGGTTATGGCGACTTCAAAGCGACTCAGTTGAGAATAGCCAATTTTGCTGCGGTGAATTTGGAACAGGTGGAGACGTTGGTTGAGGCGTTGCGGAAAGTATAGCAAATAACAAATAGACCACAGATAGTACAGATTTGACAGATTTTTACTGATTTTATCTCTGTAAACTGGTGAAATCCGTTAAATCTGTGGTCTATTTTTTTTCGCTAAAAATAGTTTATAGTTCCTAATTTGATATAAAAATCCCCTTAAATCTGCGTTGCGAAGCATCTGTCTCATCTGCGTTCCATGTAATTCACACGGAATTTTAACAATATTTAATCCCCTAAAAAAACCTCTCTAATGCTGAGAGGTTTTTTTATTCGTAAATTTGTGAATTGTTCTTCATAGATACACAAAAAGAGAAAATGAAAATCCTTGATTTATACATTATTAAGAAATTTCTGACAACGTATTTCTTTGCGGTGCTTATTATTGTTACCATTATCATGGTGATTGATTATACCGAAAAGATTGACAATTTCATTGATAATAAAGCTCCTTTGAGAGAAATTCTGCTTGATTATTACCTCAACTTTATACCATATTGGGCAAATTATATTAGTCCGCTGATGGTATTTATTGCGACGGTTTTCTTCACAGCAAACTTGGCGGCACGTACCGAAATTATTGCCATTCTCAGTACAGGAGTCAGTTTTAATCGCTTTCTTCGTCCATACGTTATTGGTGCATCCATTATAGGAATTCTGACGTTTTTGATGGTTGGTTGGGTTATTCCTATTGCCAATAAAACCCGAATTGCTTTTGAACGCAAGTACGTTGAAGGCGGCTCGTATTATTTCAGTGGACGTGATGTTCATATTAAAATTGGTCCTGAAGATTATGCCTACCTTCAAAGCTACGATACAGGAACAAATACGGGATACAGTTTTGCTTTAGACAAGATTTCGGGTAATAAATTGACTTACAAATTATTAGCAGACCGTATTGTATGGGATTCGACACATAGAAAATGGAATATTCAAGATTATAGAATTAGAAGATTTTTAGCTGATGGGAAACAAAAATTATCTTACGGAGCGAAATTAGATACGACATTAAATCTTCTTCCGAAGGATTTTGACAGTAAATATCAATTGCACGAAACTTTTACAATGCCCGAATTGGAAGAAACCATCAATAAAGTACGGAGTAGGGGAGCGGACGGAATAGAAGTATTTTTGATTGAAAAATACCTTCGTTTTGCCAATCCTTTTGCAGTGGTAATTCTTACGGTTATAGGGGTAATTGTATCTGCCCGAAAAGCTCGTGGAGGCGTGGGTTTTCAAATTGCCTTGGGTTTTATGTTGGCTTTTCTTTACATTTTGTTTTTCATGATGAGTAAAGGAATTGCCCAATCGGGAGGAATGCCGCCACTTTTGGCGGTTTGGTTGCCCAATATTGTCTTTACTTTAATTGGAATGGTTTTATATCGAGCCGTACCGAGGTGATTTGTGGTTACTGGTTATTGGTTGATTAGTAATTGGATGTCCCGTCCTAAAATAGGTTGACTTTTTTGATTATTTGTAAACTTAGAAAAGTCCAAGTTGTTGTCCAAATTTTTGTTTGTTAATTGTTCTTTCATCGACGTAAATATTCATTTTAA